>JANLUW010000298.1:0-1975 GCA_031363645.1 Rhizobacter sp.
TTATCGGCCCTCGTAGAATGAAGCCATGCCTTACGTCGTCCTCGCCCGCAAGTACCGGCCACCCAATTTCGATGCGTTGGTCGGACAGGAACACGTGGTGCAGGCGCTCGCGAATGCGCTGACCCAGCAGCGGCTGCACCACGCGTATCTGTTCACAGGCACGCGTGGCGTCGGCAAGACGACGATCTCCCGCATCCTCGCGAAGTCGCTGAACTGCACGGGCCCCGACGGCACAGGCGGCATCACTGCGCACCCGTGCGGCCTTTACGATGCCTGCCGCGACATCGACACCGGCCGCTTCATCGATTACGTTGAGCTCGATGCGGCCTCGAACCGCGGTGTCGACGAGATCTCGCAGTTGCTCGACCAGGCCGTGTACAAGCCGGTGCTCGGCCGCTTCAAGGTCTACATGATCGACGAAGTGCACATGCTGACCACAACCGCATTCAACGCGATGCTCAAGACGTTGGAGGAGCCGCCTGAGTACCTCAAGTTCGTACTCGCGACGACCGACCCGCAGAAAGTGCCACCCACCGTGCTCTCGCGCTGCCTGCAGTTCAACCTGCGGCCGATGGCGCCGCAAACGGTTCAATTGCACCTCGCCGATGTGCTCGCGAAGGAGCAAATAAACGCCGACGCCGGCGCACTGCGCCTGCTGGCGCGTGCGGCCCGCGGTTCGATGCGCGATGCGCTGTCGCTCACCGACCAGGCGATCGCGTTCGGCGCCGGTGCGCTGCATGAAGAAGCCGTGCGCCAGATGCTCGGCGCGGTCGATCGCGACCACGCGGTGCGCATCGTCGAGGCGATCGCGGCGGCCGACGGCGCGGCCCTCGTCGGCGCGGTCGATGCGCTGCGCGGGCTCGGGCTGTCGGCGGCCGGCACGCTCGAAGAAATGGCGGCGCTGCTGCAGCAGATGGCGGTGCTGCAAGCCGTGCCCGAGGCGCTCGATGCCAATGACCCCGATGCGCCCGAAGCGCAGCGTTTGGCCGCGCTGATCGCGGTCGACGAGACGCAGTTGCTCTACAGCATCGCGCTGCACGGCCGCACCGAACTCGGCCTGGCGCCCGATGAATACAGCGGCCTCGTGATGGTGCTGTTGCGCATGCTCGCGTTCCGGCCGAAGGGCGAGGGCGCCGTCGCACGCGGACCGGTCGAGCCAGCTGCGGCACCCGCGCCCCGGACCACGCCCGCCGTGGTGGCCGCGCGCACTGCTCTCGCACCTGTGGTTGCCGATACGCCAGTGCACGTGAGTGTGCCGCCTGTGGCCGCGCAGCGAGCCGCCGTTGCAGCCGCGCCGGCCGTGCGCGTGGTTGCGGCAGCGAGCCAGCCGCCGCCGTGGATGGACGAAACGCCGTTCGAAGACGAGGTGCTCGCGCGCGCGCCGCCCGTCGAGCGGGCGCCGCTCGTGGCGCGCGAGCCCTCGCCGCCGCTGTATGTTGCGACGCCGGTCGAAGGCGCGTCGACCGCGCTCGGTGCACGCTGGGCCGAACTCGTCACCGGCCTGAACGCAGCCGGCAGCATCAGCGCATTTGCCCGCGAGCTCGCGATGCAGTCGCAATGCCTGGTGCTCGACGAACACGCGACGCCAGTCGTTTGCCGCTTGCGCGTCGAACGGGAAACACTGCGCGCACCGGCGCCATGCGAGAAGCTGCAGGCCGCGCTCGCCGAGGTGCTGCAGCGGGCGGTGCTGCTCGAAGTCGAGGCCGGCGCCGTCGACGATTCAACCGCGAAGCGTGACGCCACCGTGCGTGCGAACCGCCAGGCGCAAGCCGAACAGATCATCCACGACGACCCGCTGGTGCAGGCCTTGATGGCGCAATACAAGACCGCGCGCATCGTGCCGGGGTCGGTCAAACCTTACTAATCTCCGAGGAGCAAGACGATGATGAAGAACCAGCTGGCCGGGCTGATGAAGCAGGCCCAGGCAATGCAGGACAACATGAAAAAGGCGCAGGACGAACTCGCGCTGATGGAG
>JANLUW010000313.1:0-21724 GCA_031363645.1 Rhizobacter sp.
GCGGTCGCGGCCATCATCGCGAACCTGCACGACGTGGTCATCATCCTCGGCTTCTTCGCGTTCTTTCAGTGGGAGTTCAACCTCACCGTGCTCGCAGCCGTGCTCGCGGTGCTGGGTTACTCGGTGAACGAATCCGTCGTCATCTTCGACCGGATCCGCGAGGCGTTTCGGCGCTACCGCAAGATGAACACGCACGAGGTCATCGACCACGCGATCACCAGCACGATGAGCCGCACGATCATCACGCACGGCAGCACGCAGATGATGGTACTGTCGATGTTGATCTTCGGCGGGCCGACGCTGCACGGCTTCGCGATCGCGCTGACGATCGGCATCTTGTTCGGCATCTATTCGTCGGTGTTCGTGGCGGCGGCGATCGCGATGTGGCTCGGCGTCAAGCGTGAAGATCTCATCAAGTCCGGGCCCGTCAAGGAGGCCGATCCGGACGACCCGAATGCCGGGGCGGTGGTGTAAAATCAATGTGTTACATTGCTCCGGACGTACACCTTCCCATGCCGACCCCTGCCAACCCGACGGCATTGGCCCAACAAGCAAGGCGCTCCTATGTGGAGGGCTTGTTGTCAGGTCTGCCGAACGTGGTGCAGGGCGTCAACCGCGGCGCGCGGCTGCTGGTCAGTCAAGTGGCCGAGCCGAAGGTCGCGATGCAGCGCCGCGAGCACGTGCCCGACCTGCACAAAGCCTCGCCGTATTGGTTGCAGGGCATGACCTCGATGCTCCGCGGCGCCCGCCAGACCGGCCTGGTATCGGCCACCCACCCCGGCGACCTGCCCGCGCCGTCTACCCGCGATGCCAAGCTCAGCTTGGTCGACGACGACACGATCGAGCACGAGATCGTCAGCTCGAAGCTGGCGCTCTCGATGATGGACCGCTCGTCGTGGGAATTTACCGATCTGCGCTCGCGCATGAACTCGCTCGAAGGCCGCGACGAACTCGACACCAATGATGTGCTGCGGCCGCATGTGTTCGCGCGCATCGTCACCGCTTCGTGGCGCGCGGCCGGCCTGAGCCTGGAGGTGTGGCGGCAACTGCAGGCGGTGCTGCACGAAGAGTTCGCGCACTTCGCCGAAGAGGGTTACCACGAGACGAACCGATTCCTGCTGGAGCGCAACGTGCTGCCCGAGGTCGACTTGCGGCCGTTCATCCGGCGCTCGCACGGCGTGTACACCGGCGGCTTCACGCACTCCGGACGCGGCAGCTCCGGCGGTTTCAACGCGTCGGCTGGCGGCGCGGGCGGGGGTGACAGCCGCCGCGGCGATGGCGTCGGCGAAGAGACCCGCATGATGACGCGCGCCGCCGGCCTCGCCCGCGGCATAGACCACGCCGAAGCCGTGCTCGGCCGCCTGAATCGGCTGATCGGTCGCCAGTTGCCCGGCTTCGGCGTCACGCAGCACGACCGACCGGTCATGACCGCGCCGCGTTTGAAAAACGCGATCAACGACGCGCAGCAAGGCATCGTCAAACGCCTCGCGTCAGTCGAGCACACGCGCACCGTGGCGGGCGGGCAAGTCGTCAACACGCCGGCTTTGCTCGAAGAGCTGAACCAGCGCAAGCAGGCACTCAAGCAAGCGGCGAGCACGCCGGTCGAGCGCGCCACGATCGAGATCGTGGCATTGCTGTTTCAGAGCATCCTCACCGAAGAGCGCATTCCAACGGCGGTACGCGTCTGGTTCGCGCGGCTGCAGATGCCGGTGTTGCGCGTGGCGGTCAGCGAGCCCGATTTCTTTGCGACCATCGACCACCCGGCGCGCCGCCTGATCGACCGCATGGGCTCGTGCGTGATGGGCTTCGACGCCACCAGCCGCGCCGTCGGCGACATTCTCGAGAAAGAAATCAAGCGCGTCGTTCAGGTGGTGGAGGCCTATCCTGACACCGGCCGTCGCGTGTTCCAGACCGTGCTGGTCGAGTTCGAGAAATTCCTCGAGCACTACTTCAAAAACGAGAACGAGGCCTCGCGCAAGGGCGTGTCGCTGGCGCAGCAGGTCGAGCAGCGCGAAACGCTCGCGATTCAGTACACGATCGAGTTGCGCAAGATGCTCAACGAGGTGCCGGTTCAAGAAGGAGTGCGCGAATTCTTGTTCCACGTGTGGGCCGATGTGCTCGCGATGGCGGCCGTCAAGCACGGCAACCAGAGCGACGCCACCAAGGAAATGAAGCGCGCCGCGGCCGACCTGATCTGGTCAGCGAGCGCCAAGGTCTCACGCGAGGAGCGCGCCGAGGTGATCCGCCGGCTGCCGCCGCTGTTGAAGTCGTTGCGCGACGGCATGGAGCACGCTGGCGTGCCTGCGGCCAAGCAGGACGAGCATGTCCAGCGCCTGAACAACTCGCTCGCCGCGGCATTCACCGCGAAGACCGCGGCGATCCCGCACGAGCGCCTCGAAGAACTGATGGTGCGGCTCGAAACGCTTGAAGAGCTGCTGCCCGAGGCCGACGATCTGGTGATCGACGAGTCGATGGTCCACGACCTGTCGGGCCACGAAAGCTCGGAGCTCGAGGTCGTCTCCGAAGGCGGCTCGATGCCGACGCCGGCGATGATCGCCTGGGCGCGTGAGCTGCAGGTCGGCAGCTGGTACATGCTCGACTACCGCGGTCGCAACGAGCCGATGCAGCTCGCATGGCAGGGCATGCGCCGGCAGCTGACCTTGTTCGTTTCGCCGCACGGGCGGGGCGTGCTGTTTCAGCAAAACCGGCTGGCGGCCTTCTTGCAGGCGGGCCTGCTGGTGCCGGCGCAGGAAGAGTCGCTCACCGTGCGCGCCACGCGCAGCGCGATGGCCAAGCTCGACGGCGATCCTTCGAGGCTGTTGAACTGACGAGCGGCTGAAGCCGCGAAATGTGGCACCGCTCCCGCGGCCTCCTTGCCCCGGGACCGTTCAGTGAATCAGCCGGTCTTCTTCATCGACGAACAACTCGTCGAGGATGAGCGCATCCGGCTCTTCGCCGAGGCTCCAGAACACCATCAGCACGATGATCTTCAGGTCTTCGAGATCGAGCGGGCCGCCTGGGATTGCGCTGGCGCGGTCGATCACCATTTCTCTCATCGGCGGCGGCAGTACGCCAGCGGATTCGAGGAAGCTGATGAAACCGATCGACGGTTCACCCAGATGCTCTTGTTCGTCGGGTGAATACACGCGCATGCTGTGCTCGCCCTGCTCGCCGACGTAGGCGTCGGCCGCGGTCGCGACGCCGTCGAGCCACGACAGCGCCTCCTCGATTTCGTCTGACTCGAAACCGACCGACGACAGCTTTCGGGTCAGCCGGTCGTGGTCAGGGCAGGCATCCGGACGCCAGTAGTTTTCGTACAAATACACAAGCACATCAAACATAAAAATACTATACCTCAGCCGTTCAGCGCCGAACCAACCGCTGGAACAGCTGGCCGGGCAAGCGTGCGATCAGGCCGTCGAGCTCGAGCCCGAGCAGGCGGATGCTGAGCTCGGCAGCGCTCAAGCTGGTGCGCGCAGCGAGCGCGTCGAGCGTGACCGGGTCGAAGCCGAGTGCGGTCAGCAGCGGGTCGTCAGCTGGTGCGGGGTCGGCAGTTTGCGGTGAGCCGGCTGCGGCGCCGAGCAGGCGCAGTTCTTCGAGAATGTCCTGCGCGGTCTCGACCAGCTTCGCGCCTTGCTTGATCAACGCGTGGCAGCCACGCGACTGCGGTGAATGGATCGAACCGGGAATCGCAAACACCTCGCGCCCGGCCTCGTTGGCGAGCCGAGCGGTGATCAACGAGCCCGATTTCAAGGCTGCCTCGACCACCAGCGTGCCGCCTGTCAAGCCCGCGATGATGCGGTTGCGGCGCGGAAAATTCGGCGCCATCGACGGCGTGCCGACAGCGTATTCGCTGACGATCAACCCCTTTGCTGCAATGCGGTGCGCGAGGCCCAGATTGCGGCGTGGGTAGACGATGTCGAGCCCGGTACCGACGACCGCGACTGTGCTTGCCGCGCCCTCCAGCCCGCCGGTGTGGGCAGCAGCATCGATGCCGAGTGCGAGGCCCGAGACGACGGTCAGCCCCGCGTGGCTCAGGTGGCTGGCGAAGGCACGCGCGTTGTCGCTGCCTTGCGGCGTCGGGTTGCGGCTGCCGACGATCGCGATCGATTCGGTTTGCAACAGTTCGGTCCGGCCCTGCGCGTAGAACAGCAGCGGCGGGTCGGGCGATTCGAGCAGCGCCTGTGGGTAGCGCGGGTCGTCGAGCGTGATCGCGGCGCGCGGTTCGGATGCACCGGCGTTCAGCCAAGCGAGGGTGGCTTCGAGCAGCGCCGTCAGCGCGTCGGGTTCGGTTTCGAGCGAGGTG
Source organism: Rhizobacter sp. (assembly GCA_031363645.1). Lineage (GTDB taxonomy): Bacteria > Pseudomonadota > Gammaproteobacteria > Burkholderiales > Burkholderiaceae_C > LMDS01. The sequence continues at coordinate 4,307 of JANLUW010000313.1, forward strand.
GATTGGATCGGCCCGACGACCTCGCGCCTTGCCGCCGACGACGCGCCGATCACCGCCTGCGGTGAACCGAATGCCGCCAACAGCTTGCGCGCCGATTCACGCCCGAGCCCGGGCGTTTCCAGCAGGCGCAGCCAGGCGCCGAGTTCGTCGCGGTCGATCAGGGCTGGCCGAAACGGTCGCCGGGCGAGACCGGGTTTTTGACCGACAGGATCAGCGCATACGACATCCGGTCGAACACGCGGAACACGAACAGCAGGCCGTGGCGTTCGTCGGGCAGTTTGATCGTCGGCTTGCCGGGGTCGGTCGAGTCGACCACGCGCGCGCCGTTGCGGATCAACGCAAGCACGTGGCCGCGCTCCATGCCGTCGCGCGCGCCGCGGTTGAGCGCGACGATCTGGTTTTGGCCGGCCGTCAACGCGTCGCCGTAAAGCGAGACGATCTGGCCGTCCATCGGGCCTTGCGGCGCGTGCGGCGCGTAGTTGGTGTACTCGCGCGTCGGCACCAACGCCAGCCGGTCGCCGACGCCGGCCTCCTGGCGCACGTTCGTCACGGTGAACGTAGCGGGCACGATTTCGGATTTGCCGGCCGCGTCGACGCGCGTCTCGCCTTGCTTCGCGTACTCGGCCGCGCCCACGTACACCGCCTCGTATCCGAGCAGTTCCTTCGTGGTCGGGTCGATCAGCGGTTTGGGCTGGCGGAAGATGCGGTAGTCGGTGCCGTTGCTCAACTCGCCGCGCACATAGGCGGTGTCACCGCGGCCGAGGATGACGCGGCCTTCTTGCGTTGCCACGATGCGCGGCGCGGCTTCGAGCTCATTCGTCTGGAAGATCACCGCTTCATTCAGGAACGGCTCGATCAAGCCAAACGGGATCGACGGCAGCGAGCCGGCGCCCAGCTCAGTGGACCGGATGCGCGGCGAGAGCTTGTCAGTGCCACCGCCGACCGCCTGGCCCATGCGCAACCGCGCACGGCCGCCGGTCTTGTCGAGGTACAGGATTTGCCCGGGATAGATCAGGTGCGGGTTGCGGATCTGGTCGCGGTTCATGCCCCACAGCTCGGGCCAGCGCCACGGGCTCTTCAGAAAGAGCTTGGAGATGTCCCAAAGCGTGTCGCGCGTCTTGACGGTGTACGAATCTGGCGCGTTCGGAGCGAGCTCGGACAACGCGACGCCGTCTTGAGCCGCCTTCGCCGCGGTACTGCGTTGTTGCGGAGTCACGGGATAATCGGCGGCGCGAGCAACCGTGGCACACAGCGTGAACCCCAGCGCAGCGCCGATGGACACTGCACCGGCGACCCGGCGAACACGAGAGGCGGAACGATCACGACGGGTCATGTAGGTCTCTCTCTGGCGAGGCACGCGGGATGCCATTTGGCAAACGCGGCCCGCGCGATGTGGTTGAGTCTGCTGAGTTCACCGCCTCAACGACAGTTCGGCAAAAAAACTTCAATCAGTTTCACAGATTCTGCCCCTAAACCCTTGATATCGCAACGAAAGTCACCCCGCAAGGGGCGCCGCGTGAGACCTGTCACGATGCCGGGCGTTGTGTCAGTTCCACAATATCGGTAGCGGCTCGCCGAAATGAAATCGTCATGGCCCAACTCAATATCCTTCGCTTTCCCGACCCCCGCCTGCACACCGTCGCCCGACCCGTTGCGCAGGTCGACGCACGCATCCGCCAGCTCATCGATGACATGCTCGACAGCATGTACGCCGCCGACGGTGTGGGCCTCGCGGCCACCCAGGTCGACGTGCACGAGCGCGTGGTCGTGATCGACACGTCGGACGCCCGCGACGACCCGCGGGTGCTGATCAACCCCGAGCTTGTCGCGAAGAGCGATGAGATGACCTTCGCCGACGAAGGCTGCCTCTCGGTGCCGCTGGTCTATGACAAGGTGCAGCGCCACGCGAAAGTCACCGTGCGCTCGCTCGACCGCGACGGCGAGCCGCAGGAGTTCGAGGCCGAGGGCCTGCTTTCGATCTGCGTTCAACACGAGATGGACCACTTGGAAGGCAAGGTGTTCGTGGAGTACCTGAGCCAGCTCAAGCGCGACCGCATCAAAACCAAGATGCTCAAAAAAGCCCGTGAGGACGCATGAAAGTCGCCTTCGCCGGCACCCCCGAATTCGCGAGGGTCGCATTGGCGAGGCTGCACGCAGCCGGCTTCGAGGTCGTGCTGGTGCTGACGCAACCCGATCGGCCCGCCGGACGCGGCCTGAAGCTGCACGCATCGCCGGTCAAAGCCTTCGCCCTCGAACACGGCATCCCGGTCGCGCAGCCGCGCAGCCTGCGGCTCGATGGCAAGTTCGCGGATGACGCCGTGCTCGGGCGCGACGCGCTGCTCGCGGCGCAAGCCGATGTGCTCGTCGTCGCCGCCTACGGCCTGATCCTGCCGCAATGGGTGCTCGAGCTGCCGCGCTTGGGCGGCGTCAACATCCACGGTTCGCTGCTGCCGCGCTGGCGCGGCGCAGCGCCGATCCACCGCGCGATCGAGACCGGCGATGCGCGCACCGGCATCACCATCATGCAGATGGATGCGGGCCTCGACACCGGCTGCATGCTGCTCGCCGAGGCGCTCGCGATCGCACCCGACGACAGCACCGCGAGCCTGCACGACAAGCTCGCCGACCTCGGTGGGCGGTTGATCGTGGAAGCGCTCGAACTTGCCGCCCGCGGCAGTCTTCAACCACAGCCGCAGCCGAGCGAAGGCGTCACCTACGCGCACAAGATCGACAAGGCCGAAGCGGCGATCGACTGGTGCGAACCCGCCGTCACGATCGAGCGTCGACTTCGCGCGTTCGATCCGTTCCCCGGCGCGACTGCCGTGCTCGACTCCGAGCCGATCAAGTGCTGGCGCGGCACGGTCGTCGACGGTGCCGGCGTGCCTGGGGAAATAATTGCTGTCGATGACGCTGGCATCACCGTCGCTTGCGGCGAATGCGCATTGCGACTCACCGAGCTGCAGCGTGCTGGCGGCAAGCGCATGCTGGCGGCGCAGTTCCTTCAAGGAAAGCCACTGCAAGCCGGCCGAGTCTTCGCATCTGCCGGCGGTTGAACCAGCGCGTTGGACTCGCGCAGCCCGGCCGCATCTACAGGGCGTCGGCAACGTGCCGACGCTCGAGCCGAAGAGGAACCCGCGCAATGTTCAACCTGATGAAAACTGCTGTCCTGATGGCGGCTATCACCGCCCTGTTCATGGCCATCGGCTCGCTGCTCGGCGGCCGGACCGGCATGATGATCGCGCTCGTCGTCGCGCTCGGCATGAACTTTTTCAGCTACTGGTTTTCCGACAAACTGGTGCTCAAGATGTACAACGCGAAAGAGGTCGACGAGAGCTCCGCGCCGCAGTTCTACCGCATGGTGCGTGAGCTCGCGCAACGCGCGCAGCTGCCGACGCCGAAGGTCTACCTGATCGAAGAAGACGCGCCCAACGCGTTTGCGACCGGCCGCAACCCGGAGCACGCCGCGGTGGCCGCGACCACCGGCATCCTGCGCGTGCTGAGCGAGCGCGAGTTGCGCGGCGTGATGGCGCACGAACTCGCCCATGTGCGGCACCGCGACATTTTGATCAGCACCGTGAGCGCGACGATGGCCGGCGCGATCTCGATGCTCGCCAACTTCGCGATGTTTTTCGGTGGGCGTGACGGCTCGGGCCGTTCGACGAACCCGATCGTCGGGTTGCTCGTGATGTTCCTCGCGCCGATCGCCGCGAGCCTGATCCAGATGGCGATCAGCCGGGCCCGTGAATTCGAAGCCGACCGCGGCGGCGCCGAGATTTCGGGCGACCCGCGCTCGCTCGCCAGTGCGCTGCAAAAGATCCACCAGTACGCGAACGGCGCCATCACGATGCAGGCCGCCGAGCGCCACCCCGAGACCGCGCAGATGATGATCATGAATCCGCTGTCGGCAGGCGGATTGCGCGGTTTGTTCTCGACGCACCCGGCGACCGAAGAGCGCGTTCAACGTCTGATGGCGATGGCGCCGAGCAGCGCCTGACTCGCCGCGGGTTACGTCCTGCAGAAAGCCGCCGCGAGGCGGCTTTTTGCTGTGCGCGCCTCTCTCGATCGCTTTATGACGGGCATCGAAAGTAAGTGTTCGTGCCCACCGCATTTACCCTGAGAAATGCAGTCCCACGCTAATGATAACGTTTACATCGTTCCACTTGGCCGCGGAGCGCCTGTCTTGAAGACCTACCAATTCCCCGAATCTTTCCTCTGGGGCGCCGCCACCTCCGCCTATCAGATCGAGGGCTCACCGCTCGCCGACGGCGCCGGTCCGAGCATCTGGCACCGCTTCGTGCGCACGCCGGGGCTGGTGAAAAACGGCGACACCGGAGACGTGGCCTGCGATCACTACAACCGCATGAAAGACGACGTGGCGATGATGAAGCGCTTGGGCCTCACCGCCTACCGCTTCAGCATTGCCTGGGCCCGCGTGCTGCCCGAGGGCCGCGGCCGCGTCAACGAAGCTGGGCTCGGGTTCTACGAGCGCCTCGTCGACACGCTGCTCGAGGCCGGCATCGAGCCGCTCACCACGCTCTACCACTGGGACCTGCCGGCAGCGCTCGACGACCGTGGCGGTTGGCTGAACCCCGACGTGGCCGACTGGTTCGCCGACTATGCAGGCGTGATGTACGCGCGCCTCGACGGCCGCGTCACGAAGTGGGCGACCCTCAACGAGCCCTGGGTCGTCACCGACGGCGGCTACTTGCACGGCGCACTCGCGCCCGGCCACAAGAACCGTTTCGAAGCGCCGATCGCCTCGCACCAATTGATGCGCGCGCACGGCAAGGCGGTGCAGGCGTATCGCGCTGTCGGCAAGCATGAGGTCGGCATCGTCTTGAACCTCGCGCCGAAGCACGCGGCCACTGACAAGCCGGAAGACATCGCCGCAACGCGTCGCGCCGATGCCTACATGAACCGGCAGTACCTCGACCCCATCTTGCTCGGCAGCTACCCGCCCGAGATGAAAGAGATCTTCGGCGAGGCCTGGCCGGAGTGGCCGGCCGCCGACTACGAATTGATCAAGCAGAAGATCGACTTCGTCGGCATCAACTACTACATGCGCGACATGATCCGGCATGAAGAAACCGCGTGGCCGGTCAAGACCGCCGTCGTGCCGCAGTCGCAGTCGACCTACACCGACACGGGCTGGGAAGTGCACCCGCAAGGGCTGACCGAAATCCTCGTCTGGCTCAAGAACCGCTACGGCCCGATTCCGCAGTACGTGACCGAGAACGGCGCGGCGTTCTATGACCCGCCGAAGGCGACCGACGGCAAGGTCTCCGACCCGCTGCGCCTGGCCTACTACCGCAGCCACCTGCGCGCCATTCATGACGCGATCGAGCAAGGCGTCGACCTGCGCGGCTACTGCGCCTGGTCGTTGATGGACAACCTCGAATGGTCGCTCGGCTACTCGAAGCGCTTCGGCATCGTGCACGTCAACTTCGACACGCAAGAACGCACGCTCAAAGACAGCGCGCACTTCTATGCCAGCGTGATCGCGACGAACGGCGCGGCGCTGAACGAACGCTGATCGACGCGACCGCATGGCCACCACGATCAAGGACGTTGCGAGAGTGGCCGGCGTGTCCGTCGCCACCGTGTCGCGTGCCCTGAACGGCCACACCAACGTGACCGCGCAAACGCACGCGCATGTGATGGACGTGATCGCGCAAATGCGCTTCGTGCCGTCGAGCACCGCGCGCAGCATGATCACGCGGCGCACCCACACGGTCGGCGCATTACTGCCCGATTTGCACGGCGAATACTTTTCGGAGCTGATCCGCGGCATCGACCTCGCGGCTCGCGCGCGCGGCCTGCACTTGCTGGTGTCGAGCTCGCACGGCGATGCGGCCGAAGCCGCAACGGCGCTGCGCGCGATGAACGGGCGCGTCGACGGCCTGCTCGTGATGTCACCGCACATCAGCGCCGATTTTTTGTGGGGCAACGTCGCCGACGACCTGCCCGCGGTGCTCGTAAACACCCGCGTCGACGGTGGCAACCATTCGTCGTTCGCGGTCGACAACCACGGCGGCGCGTACGCCGTGGTGCGGCACCTGGTCGAGCGCGGCCACCGCGATGTCGCTTTCATCGCCGGCCCCGAGAGCAACTTCGAGGCGCAGCAGCGGCTGCGCGGCTACCGCGCTGCCATGGCCGACCTGCTGCCGGGCCGCAGCGCGCAGGTGATGCAAGGCGACTTCACGCAGGACTCGGGCTTTCTCGCCGGCGCGCAGCTCGTGGCGCTGACGCACAGGCCGAGCGCGGTGTTTGCAAGCAACGACATGATGGCCATCGGCTGCCTCTCGTCGCTCAACGAAGCCGGCTTGCGGGTGCCGAACGACATCGCGCTCGCGGGCTTCGACGACGTGCCCGTCAGCCGCTACGTGAACCCGCCGCTCACAACCGTGCGCGCGCGCATCGCTGAGCTCGGCGCGCTCGCGCTCGAACGTCTCGTACTTGAAATCGAACAGCCCGAGCGCCCAGCCATGCTGCACCAGACCGTGCACGCCGAATTGATCGTGCGCCAGTCGACCGCGCCGTCATCGCGGTTACTGAGTGGCTCCGACAGCACGTAGTTTTCTTCCCCCCGCAGAGGTTTCCAACCCAAGAAAGGCCAACCATGAGGCAAGACACCCGATTCCAGATCCGTGCACTCGCGGCCGCGGCAATGCTCGCGTTGGCAGTGCCGGCAATGGCGCAGTCGAGCAACGCGACACTGCGCGGATCGGTCGCCGCAACCGGCAAAGCCGTTGGCGGTGCCGAGGTCACTGCTACCAATACCGGCTCGGGCTACATCACCCGAACTCGCTCGAACGCCGATGGCAGCTACGCACTGGCAGGCCTGCCACCCGGCACCTACAAAATCGTTGCGCAGGCCGCGGGTGAACGCGTCGAGCAGACCGTCACACTCGCGGTCGGGCAAAGCGCCGATCTCGACTTGTCGATCGGTACAGCGCCCGCATCGCTTGCGACAGTCACAGTCATCGGGGCAGCGCTCGTTGATCGCAAGACGTCTGAGGTCGGCACCTACGTCACGCCGCAACAGTTGCAGCGGCTACCGCAAGTAACCCGCAACTTTCTCTCACAGGCCGACCTCGCGCCGGGTGTCAACGTCGAGTACGACGCAGAGGGCAACGTCAAGCTGCGCAGTGGCGCTTCGGCACGCGGGGCGGTGAACGTGTTCATCGACGGCGTGGGTCAGAAAGATTACGTGTTGCGCGGCGGAGCTACCGGCCAGGACAGCAGCCGTGGCAACCCGTTTCCGCAATCGGCGATCGGCGAATACAAGGTGACGACGCAAAACTACAAGGCGGAGTTCGATCAGGTCTCGAGCGCGGCCATCAGCGCCGCTACCAAGTCGGGAACGAACGAATTCCATGGCGACGCGTTCGTCGACCACACCGCTTCCAACTTGCGCGCCGCCACGCCTGCCGAACGCGCTGCCGGCGGCAAGGGCGACACCTCGCAACAACAGTTCGGCGTGTCGTTCGGCGGCCCGATCATTCTCGACAAGCTGCACTACTTCATTGCCTACGAAGGCAAGGAAAACAATGACCCGAAAGCCGTGGTCGCGAAAGGCCCGGTTATCGCCGCGGGCTTGCTGCCGGCGTCGGCCCAGGGGCTTATCGGGCCAGCCACTTCACCGTTCCACGAAGACCTGTTGTTCGCCAAGCTCGACTGGTCGTTGAACGAAGCGAACCGGGTCGACTTCAGTGTCAAGATTCGCCAGGAGAAAGACCGCAAGCACATCGGCGGTGCCGAGACCACCGAGTTCGCGAGTGACAACAAGATCGACGAAAAACGCCTCGATTTGAAGCACACCTATTCGTCAGACTTCTTCATCAACGAAGCGCGTCTTACTTATGAGGACGTGCACTTTTCGCAAGATCCGCTGAACACTGCCAGCGGCTTTCGGTACCGCTACCTGGTCGGCCCGAACCCAGCCGGCGGTTTCGACGATCAAGAAGTGCTCAACGCAGGCGGCAACAACTTCTTTCAGCGCAAAGGGCAAAAAGGCTTCTCGTTGCAAGACGATTTCACCTACACGGGCTTGGCCTCGCACGTCATCAAGTTCGGCGGCAAGGTCAAACGGATCACGATCGATGCGCTCGAGTTGCAAAATTCGACACCGCAATATTTCTTCGATCTCGGCGCGCCTGATCCGACCATCCCGTTCCGCTCAGAGTTCGGCAAGCCGCTGGCGGATATTGGCAACGGTTCGCTCAAGTCCAAGAACACGCAATTCGGTATCTACCTGCAAGACGACTGGGAGGTCACCAAGAAGCTGATGTTGAATCTCGGTGTGCGCTATGACATCGAGCACAGCCCGACCTATCTCGACTACCGAACCCCCACCGACGCAGTGGCGGCACTCAACACGCAAGATCCGCGCGCACCCGCCGGGCAAACCTATGCGCAGACGCTCGCGCTCGGCGGCGTGAACGTGGCGGAATACATCAGCACCGGCAACAATCGCAAGGCATTCAGCGGTGCCATCCAGCCCCGGCTCGGGTTCTCGTATGACCTGGGGGGCGACCAGCGCTACGTGCTGTTCGGCGGCGCTGGGCGCTCGTATGACCGCAATGTTTTCGACGCGCTGCAACTCGAACAGACCAAAGGCACTTACCCAACTTATGGCGTGGGGTTCGCTTCGCCCGGTAGCCGCGGGAATTGCCAGGTACCGGTGGCGGGCAGCAACTGTGTCGCATGGAATCCGGCCTACTTGGACCCTGCGGCGCTGCGCACCCTCGGCAGTGGCGGTGGCGGGCGTGAGCTGAACCTGCTCAAGAACGATCTGAAGACACCGTACTCCGACCAGTTCTCGCTCGGCTTTCGCACCGGCTTCGGCGCGTGGAACACGACAGTGACGCTGTCCCACATCGAGCAAAAAGACGGACTCGTCTTCCTTCTTGGCAATCGCTTGCCGAATGGTGCGTTCTATGCTCCCGGCACCATCTCGGGCCCACCGTTTAGCGCCGGCGTGCCGGGGCTGGGCTCGCTCATCATCGCCAAGAACGGCATCGAGTCCAAGGTCGATTCACTGCAACTGCAGGCCGACAAGCCGTACACCAAGGCGTCAGGCTGGGGCGTGACGATGGCCTACACCTACAGCCACACGAAAGAAAATCACAACAGCCAAGACGACTTCACTTATCTGTTGGACTATCCAAACGCGTCCGACTCGCCATTTCTACGCTCATCGGTCGTGCCGGTGCACAAGCTCGTAGCGACCGGTACCTGCGACTTGCCTTGGGGCATCATCACGAGCGCCAAGTTGACACTCGCCACACCCAAGATAATTCGTGATTTCAACTGTTCTACAAGCGGATGTGTCGCTGACACGATCGAGAAACAATCGTTCCGGCAATTCGACATGTCGATTGGGAAATCATTTCCGTTCGGTAGCGGGTACACCGTCGGCGTACGCCTCGACGTCATCAATGTGTTCGACTACCGCAACTACTCCGACTACAACGTGGACTGGGGTACTCGCACGGCACGACCGAACGAAGCGGGCAACCTCGACGGGCCGCCGCGCACCGTCAAGATCGGGTTAAATGCGTCTTGGTGATTTGCATTTGAGGTGCAGGCCGGAAGCTACTCCCGATGCATTCGGGAGTGGTGTTTGAAATACATGAATCTATCGAATCCAATGCGCCGTCGGTTGTTCGTCGGGAGTGGCGCCGCGACTTTGCTGACGTTCTCCGGCTGCGCCTCCTTCACCCGAGTCGTCAACGACTACAACCGCTCGCGCAGCCCGGTGTTCGACACCAGCCTGGCCGATGCGGCTTCTAGCGCGGCGCTGCCGATCGAGCCGCCAGCCATTACTGCGCGCACCGCCCTGCCGCCGCTGTTCGACAGCATCGAGCGGCGCACCTTCGACTTTTTTTGGTTGACCTCGAACCCTGCGAACGGCATGGTGCCGGATCGCTTCCCCACGCCGTCGCCTTGCAGCATCGCCGCGGTCGGCTTCGCGCTTACGGCCTATGTGATCGGTGCCGACCGCGGCTTCGTCACGCGCGAGCAAGCGCGCGAACGCGTGCTCACCACGGTGCGCTTCTTCCGCAGTGCGCCGCAGGGGCCGCAGCCGCGCGGCATGGCCGGCTACAAGGGATTTTTCTACCATTTCCTCGACATGAAAACCGGCCTGCGCGCGCCGAAGAGCGAGCTCTCGACGGTCGACACCGCGCTGCTGATCGGCGGCATGCTGCACGCGCAAGCGTTCTTCGACAGCGATCACCCCGATGAAGTCGCGATCCGCGAGCAGGTCGACCAGATCTACTGGCGCGTCGACTGGAAATGGGCGCAGGTGCGCGGCCAGTTGATCAGCATGGGCTGGAGCCCCGAAAAGCAATTCATTCCGCACGACTGGAACGGCTACAACGAGGCGATGCTGGTCGTGTTGCTCGCGCTCGGCTCACCAACGCACTCGGTCGAGGAGGGTGCCTGGAGCGCCTGGGCCGAAAGCTACCGCGGCACCTGGGGCCGCTTCATGGGCTACGAGCACCTGAGCTTCGCGCCACTGTTCGGCCACCAGTATTCGCACGTGTGGATCGACTTTCGCGGTCTGCAAGACCCGTCGATGCGCCAGCGCGGCATCGATTATTTCGAGAACACCCGCCGCGCCGTTTACGCGCAGCGTGCCTACGCGATCGCGAACCCGAACGGCTGGTTCGAGTACGGTGCCAACGTTTGGGGCTTCACTGCTTGCGACGGCCCCGGCACGATGCGCCAAAAAGACCGCAACGGCCGAACGCGCTATTTTCTCGACTACTCGGCGCGCGGCGCCGGCCGCAACCACACGGTCGACGACGGCACGATCGCACCGACCGCGGCCCTTTCGTCGCTGCCCTTCGCACCTGAGATCGTGATCCCGGCGGTCGAGGAAATGCACGCGCGCTACGGCTTCTACATCTACCGGACCTATGGCTTCGTCGACTCGTTCAACCGCAGCTTCACCGCGACCGATGTGACCCTGACCGATGGCCGCGTCGACCCCGGCTTCGGCTGGATCGCGACCGACTATCTCGGCATCGACCAGGGCCCGATCCTCGCGATGATCTGCAACTACCGCAACGAGTTGGTTTGGGAAGACATGCGGCGCAGCGTGCCGATCCGCCGGGGCCTGGAGCGCGCCGGTTTCAGCGGCGGCTGGTTGTCGAAGCCGGCGTGACGATGACTGCGCGGCACGCCGTGGTGCGCCCGTGACGCAATGGCGGCGCGGCGCGCTCAAGCACCTCGGCGCGCTCGCGCTCGGCGTCACCGGTGCACTTGCGGGTTGCGGTCGGCGCGACGACCCCAGCGGCCCGCTGCACTTCTGGGCGATGGGGCGCGAGGCCGAAGTCGTCGCCGAGTTGTTGCCCGCTTTTTATGCGCGCCACCCCGGCGTGCGGGTTCGCGTGCAGCAGCTGCCGTGGACGGCAGCGCACGAAAAGCTGCTGACCGCCTACGCCGGCAATTCGTTGCCCGACCTCTGCCAACTCGGCAACACCTGGCTACCCGAGTTCACCGCGCTCGATGCGCTCGAGCCGCTCGATGTACGCGTGGCAGCGTCCGCCATCCAACGCGACGACTACTTCGCCGGCATCCTCGACACCAACGTGATGCCGACCGCGCAAGGCGCACGCCTGTTCGGCTTGCCGTGGTACGTCGACACGCGACTGCTGTTCTACCGCGCCGACCTGTTACGCGCCGCGGGCTTCGCGCGCGCGCCGCAAAGCTGGGCCGAGTGGATGGATGCAATGCACGCGATCAAACGTCGCGGCAGTGGCAACGGCAACGGCGACACCTTCGGCGCCTTGCTGCCGCTGAACGAAGCCCACCCGCTGTTCGCACTCGCGCTGCAGCAAGGCCCGGTGCTCGCCGATGACGACACGCGCGGCGCGTTCTCGAAGCCCGCGTTCCGGCGCGCGCTCGATTTCTACGCCGGCATCTTTCACGAAGGCCTCGCGCCGGCGATGACCGACACGCAAATCTCGAACGTGTGGGACGAGTTCGCGCGCGGCATGTTCACGTTCTACGTCAGCGGGCCGTGGAACATCGGCGAGTTCCGGCGCAAATTGCCGGCGTCGATGCAAGGCAGTTGGGCGACCGCGCCGTTGCCGGGGCCCGACGGGCCCGGGGTGTCGACGGCCGGCGGGTCGAGTCTGGTGCTGTTCAAAAGCAGCCAGCGCAAAGAGGCTGCCTGGCAATTGATCGCGTACCTCAGCGAGGCCGGGACGATGCAGCGCTTTCACGCGCTGACCGGCGACCTGCCGCCGCGGCGCAGCGCATGGCGCGCGCCGGCACTCGCGAACGACGTGGCCTCGCAAGCGTTCGCACAGCAACTCGAACGCGTGCGGCCGGCGCCGAAAATTCCCGAGTGGGAGCGCATCTTTCAGGAGATGCAGCAGACCGCGCAGCGTGTCGTGCAACGCACGCAGGGCGCGGAGGCCGCGACGGTGCAGCTCGATGCGTGGGTCGATGCGCTGCTTGAGAAGCGCCGCTGGCTGCGCGAGCGCGCGGCGGTCACGCGATGAACGGTATCGCTACGAAAAAAATCGCCGTTGTCGGCTGGGCATTGGCCGCGCCCGCGCTGGTCGTGATCGCCGTGTTCTTCGCCGTGCCGGTGGCCGCTGGGCTGGCGCTGAGCTTGACCGACTTCGATCTCTACGCGCTCGCCGACCTTTCCACGCTGCGCTTCATCGGTCTGCAGAACTACGCGCGCCTGCTGCAGACGCCGCTGTTCTGGCAGGCGCTCGGCAACACTTTTTATTTCGTCGTCGTCGGCGTGCCGGTGTCGATCGGGCTCTCTCTCGCGGCGGCCTTGTTGCTCAATGCGCGGGTCGCGAAGTGGCAACCGTTCTTTCGCACCGCGCTGTTCGCGCCGGTGGTGACGACGGTGGTCGCGGTGGCCGTGATCTGGCGCTATTTGCTGCACACACGGTATGGCCTCATCAACCAGGGCTTCGCTGCGGTCGGCATCGATCCGATCGACTGGCTCGGCGACCCGCATTGGGCGATGCCAGCGATCGTCCTGTTCTCGGCTTGGAAGAACTTCGGCTACAACATGATCATCTTGCTCGCCGCGCTGCAGGCCGTGCCGCGGGAGCTGTACGAGTCGGCGCGTGTCGACGGCGCCGGGCCGTATCGTCAGTTCGTCGACCTGACGTTTCCGATGTTGACGCCCACGCTCGTGATGGTCGGCATCATGACGATCTCGGGCTACTTTCAGCTCTTCGCCGAACCGTATGTGATGACGCAGGGCGGGCCGCTGCGCAGCACGGTCAGCGTGCTGTACTTCATGTACGAAGAAGGCTTTCGGTGGTGGAACCTGGGCAATGCGAGCGCGGTCGCGTTCCTGCTGTTCGTCGTGATCTTCGCGGTGAGCTGGGTGCTGCTGCGATTCGACCGTGACCCGAGCGGGGCGACCGCATGAATGCACGGTGGGCGGTCTGGGTCGTGAATGGACTGCTCGCAGGTTTGGCATTTATCAGCCTCTTCCCACTGCTGTGGATGCTGTCGGTTTCGTTCATGCCGGCCGGTGCATCGAGCACGCTGCCGACGCCGATTTTTCCGACGCGCGTCACGCTCGACAACTACCGCCAGCTCTTCGGCAGCATCGGCATGGGCCGCTACTTCGTCAACAGCCTGGCGCTCGCGCTGCTCTCGACCGCGATCTCGGTCAGCTTCAACGTGATGGCCGGCTACGCGTTCGCCAAGCTGCACTTCCGCGGCCGCGATGCGATCTTCAAGGCGCTGCTCGGCGCGCTCGTGATCCCTGGGCAAGTGGCGATGCTGCCGTTGTTCCTGATGCTCAAGCCGCTCGGGCTGATCAACAGCTACGGCGGGGCGATCGTGCCGATGATGGCGAGCGTGTTCGGCATTTTTCTTGTGCGCCAGTTCGCGCGCGGCATTCCCGATGACCTGCTCGAGGCTGCGCGCATCGACGGCGCGAGCGAGTGGCGCATCTTCCTGACCATCATCGTGCCCGTGCTCACACCGGTGCTCGCCACGCTCGCGATCTTCAGCTTTCTCGCGAGCTGGAACGATTTCATGTGGCCGCTGATCGTGCTGACCGACGACTCGCTGCACACGTTGCCGGTCGCGCTCGCCGGCCTTTCGCGCGAGCACGTGCAAGACAACGAATTGATGATGGCCGGCTCGGTGGTCACGATCCTGCCGGTGCTGGTCGTGTTCCTCGCGCTGCAGCGGCAGTACATGGAAGGGCTGATGGCCGGGAGCGTGAAGGGATGAGGGCATGGCTCATCGCGCTCGTGTTGGGATTGCCGGTGAGCGTGCATGCGCAAGACCGCGTGCTCGACGACTTCGATGACCTCGCCGCCTGGAAGGTCAGCGCGACCGACGACGTGAAGGCCGCACTCCGCGCCGCCGACGGCCCCCACGGCAAGGCGCTGTGCGTCGACTTCGATTTCGGCAATGTGACCGGCTACATCAGCGTGCAGCGCGCGTTGCCGATCGCGTACCCGGCGCGCTACGAGTTCACGCTGGACGTGCGCGGTGACGCGCCGCCGAATGCGTTTCAGTTCAAGCTGGTCGATGCGAGCGGCGAGAACGTCTGGTGGGGCCAGCGGCCCGAGTTCAGTTTTCCGCACGAATGGCAAGCGTTGAAATTCCGCCAGCGCCAGATCGAATTCGCGTGGGGGCCGACGAAAGACAAAGTGCTGCGCAACTCGACGACGCTCGAGCTGGTCATCGCCTCCGGATCGGGCGCAGGCAAAGGTTCGGCCTGCTTCGATCGACTCACCTTGCGGCAGTTGCCCAATGTGGCGCCGCCGATCCCGGCGCCGGTGATGCGCGCTGGTGGCCTGAGCGTCGACTACGGCCTGCCGCGCGAGTTCGGCGCGATCGCGTTGCGCTGGCATGCGGGTGCGTCGCCGTCGCGCTACGCGATCGAGCTGTCTGACGACGGCATGCAGTGGCGCCGCGTGCGGCAGGTCGAGCGCGCGCGCGGTGACGTGCAGATGCATTGGCTGCCGGAATCTGAAGCGCGCTTCGTGCGTGTCGTGCCCGATGCATCCGGTCCGCAGGCCAAGCTGAAAGCGATCGAGCCGCACGACGCGCCGACCGCGAACGCCTTCTTCATGCAGCTCGCGAAAGACGCGCCGCGCGGCACGTATCCGCGTGCTTACGTGGGCGAGCAGTCGTACTGGACCGTGCTCGGTGTCGACGGTGCGCGCACCGCCTCGCTGCTGAGCGAAGACGGCGTGCTCGAGCCGGTGCCGGGTGTCGGCGGGCTCGAACCTTTTCTCGTTGTCGACGGCCAATTGAAGACCTGGGCCGACGCGCAAATCACGCACACGCTGCGCGATGGCGATCTGCCGATGCCGGCGGTGCATTGGAAGGTCGGCGACAAGCGGGGTGAGCTCGCGCTCGATGTCGAAGCCTTCGGTGGCGGAACGCCCGGAGCGTCGCAGGCCCTCGCGCGCTACACCGTGCGCAACCTCGGCAAAACCACGCGCACCGTTTCGCTCGCGCTCGCCTGGCGCCCGTTCCAAGCGAACCCGCCGACGCAGTTCCTCAGCAACCCCGGCGGCGTGAGTGCGGTCCGGGCAATCGAATGGAACGGCCGCGCGCTGGTCGTCGATGGGGCGCTGCGCGTGCAGCCGCTGCTGCCGCCGAGCCGCGTGCAACTCGAGCCCCTCGCCGCAGGTCCAGCCCTCACCCCAACCCTCTCCCAGCGGGAGAGGGACGACTACCAGAGCGTCACTGACGACGCAGGTTTCGCGAGCGGCGTGCTGCGTTACGAAATGCTGTTGCAGCCCGGCGAATCGCGCGGTTTCGCCGTCGCGCTCCCCGTCACCGGCACCCCCGTCGCGCCGACGATCGCGAACTTCGCGCGCGAGGAAAAACGCATCGCTGCGCTCTGGCGCGAGCGCCTCGGCCGCGTGCGCATCACCGGCCCCGGTGAGGTCGCCGACGTGGCGGCCACGCTGCGCACCGCCCTCGGCCACATTCTCGTGAACCGCAGCGGCCCGGCGTTGCAACCCGGCGCGCGCGCCAATGCGCGCTCGTGGATCCGTGACGGCGCGCTCACGTCGGCAGCGCTGCTGCGGCTCGGCCACGAAGCCGAAGCTCGCGACTTCCTGCAGTGGTTCGCGCCGTTCCAATTCAAGAACGGCAAGGTGCCGTGCTGCGCGACCGCGCGTGGCGCCGATCCGGTGCCTGAGAACGACAGCGACGGCGAGTTCGCGTTCGCGGTCGCCGACCTGTGGCACCACACGCACGACGAAGCGTCGGTGCGCGCGTTGTGGCCCAACGTGCGCGCGGCCGTCGCGCACATGGAAGCGCTGCGCCAGAGCGAGCGCAGCGACAAAAACATAACGCCTGAACGCAGCATGTACTTCGGCCTGATGCCGCCCTCGATCAGCCACGAGGGCTACTCCGACAAGCCGGCGTATTCGTACTGGGACGACTTCTGGGCCGCGACCGGTTACCGCAGCGCCGTCGAACTCGCGCAGGCATTGAACCTGCTCGCCGACGCGCAGCGCATCGCCACGCAGCGCGACGAGTTCAACACCGACCTGCTGCGATCGCTCGACGCCAGTACCCAGTTCCACAAGATGAACGTGCTGCCCGGCGCTGCCGATCGCGGCGATGTCGACCCGACCTCGAGCACCGTCGCGCTCAGCCCCGGCGGCTTGCTCGGCACCTTGCCCGATGCATTGGTGCGCAACACTTTCGATCGCTATTGGCGCGACTTCCAGGCCCGGCAAAAAGACGAGGCCGCTGGCATTCGTCACGGCGACGGCGCCTACACGCCCTACGAATGGCGCAACGTCGGCGCCTTCGTGCGGCTCGGCCAGCGCGACCGTGCGTTGGCGGCGATGAAATACTTTTACCGCGATCGACGCCCAGCCGGCTGGAAGCAGTGGGCCGAGGTCGTCGTGCGCGATGCGCGCGAGCCACGCTTTCTCGGCGACATGCCGCATGGCTGGGTCGCCTCGGACCAGATTCGCTCGGTGCTCGACCTGTTCGCTTACGAGCACGAAGGCGAGCGCGCGCTGGTGCTTGCGGCCGGCGTGTCGATGGCGTGGCTGGCCGCGCCCGGGTTGACGATCGACGGCTTGCGCACGCCCTACGGCGCGCTCGGCTGGCATGCGCAGGCGCGCACGGCAGCGGGCCGCACGTCGATCGAATTCGGTCTGAAACCGATGCGCACGCTGCCGCCGGGTGGCATCGAATTGCGCGGGCCGTGGCCCAAGGATGCGCGGGTCTGGATCGATGGCCGCGCGGTCGCGACGCCGGCCGACCGGATCGCGCTGCCGCGCGCACCGGCTCGCGTGCGCATCGAGTTCACCGAGCGCGCCGAGCCCGCCGAGCCCGCCGCGGGCCAGTGACCTCTTTGCCCCGACGGCGGTCCTCAAGTCGGCGCGCACCCTGCCGATAATCCCGACAGAGACTCAACTGCACATCCCC
>JANLUW010000332.1:0-6530 GCA_031363645.1 Rhizobacter sp.
GTCATGCGTCTGCCCACCGACAGGCGTGTAGGACAGCGCCGCGAGCGGTGGGCATGCCACCGCAGCCGTCGCCTGAAACCTGCCGCTCGAGCTGAGCCGCAACAGCGTTCGCAGGCCGGCTGCGCGGGCCTCAGAGGCTGAGAGTTTTTCCAGCGCGTCCGAGCGGCGCGTCACAACGCGTCCGATCTAGGCGCAAAGCACAGCCATAGCTCGGGCTATGGCGAGCATTTGCAACGACGAGCGGGCGTGTTGTGACGTGATGAGCGGGCATGATGGAAAGGCTCTCCGCCTCGCAGTCCAGTTTGATGCCGCGCTGGCTGATCAGGGCCGACCAGCGCTCGGCTTCGCCTTTAACGTAGGCGGCGAATTCCAGCGGGCCGCGCGGCTGCACTTCCGAGCCGGCCGCAGCGAACCTGGCCTTCAGCTCGGCGCACGGTGGGCACATCAGGCAGGTTGGGGTCGCGCCGGGCGCCGGTGACGGCCAGCGCCTTCAGCCGGCCGCCCTTGATCTGCGGCAGCAGCACGGTGCCGGCGTCCATCAGCAGATGCGTCTGGCCGCCGATGAGGTCGGTCACGGCCGGTGCACTGCCTTTGTAGGGCACGTGCAGCAGGTCGATGCCGGCCACGCTGTTGAGCAGCTCGCCATTCAGGTGCGTGCTGGCTCCGGGGCCGCCGCTGGCGAAATTGGCCTTGCCGGCGTTGGCCTTGGCCCAGTCGACGAACTGCTTCAGGTCCCGGGCCGGGTGGTCGGCGCGCGTGGCCGCGATGTAGCTGCTTTCAGCCACTTGACCGACATAGGTGAACTGCGTCACCGGGTCATACGGACGCTTGCACTGCAAACAAGGCGCGATGGCGAAGGGGCCCGATCGCGGCCTCCAAGCCGCTCTGGATGGTGCGCGCGGTGAAGTCGATGCCGCCGCCCGGCGGGAAGCCGACGATCAACTTGATGGGCTTGTTCGGGTAGGCACCCTGGGCCCGCAGGTGCAACGGGTGGGCTGCCGCCAGTGCGGCCACGGTCAGCAAAGTGCGGCGGTGCATGCAGGGTCTCCGGTGGTTGTGGCTCAAATGGTAGGCCGAACCACGGCGGCCGATGAACAGGCTCTGCCTGGCAAGAAACAAAGCAGACCGATCACGGCCATGCCCCCTCTCCCTGCCAGGGAGAGGGAGAGGGAGAGGAATCAACCGCTGCCGGCCGCCGCGCTGCGCTGCCCGAACAGCGCCGTGCCGACGCGCACCACGGTGCTGCCTTCGACCACGGCCGCTTCCAGGTCGGCGCTCATGCCCATCGACAGGGTGTCGAGCTGCAGACCCGCCGCGTTCAGTTCGTCCAGCAGGCTGCGCAGCACCCGGTGCGGTGCGCGCTGTGCCGCCGCGCCCTGCGCCAGTTCAGGAATGCTCATCAGGCCGCGCAGGCGCACCCGGGCAGCCGGCAGCGCGGCCACGGCCTGCGCCAGCGCCAGCAGCCCGACCGGCGCCACGCCGCTCTTGCTGGCCTCGCCGCTGACGTTGACCTGCAGGCACAGCTGCAGTGGCGGCAGGCCAGCCGGGCGCTGCTCGGCCAGGCGCTGCGCAATCTTCAGCCGGTCCACGCTGTGCACCCAATCGAAAGCCTCCGCCACCGGCCGCGTCTTGTTGCTCTGCAAGGGCCCGATCAAGTGCCACTGCAGCCGGGCGCGCAAGTCGGACAGCGCTTCGATCTTGTCCAGCGCTTCTTGCACGTAGTTCTCGCCAAAGGCGGTCTGACCGGCGGCGCAGGCCTCGCGCACGCGCTGCGCGGGCTGGGTCTTGCTGACCGCCAGCAGCTGCACGCAGCCCTGGGCGCGGCCAGCGGTTGCAACAGCGTCGTCTATACGCCGCTTCACTTGTTGCAGCGCCTGGGTCATGGTCTCCATAATCCGATGAGCTTAACGCTGCACGCTGGCGCCACCGGCGGCTCCTGGCCGTGCTCCGCCCAGCCCCGTACCGCGCCGCCGCGCACTGCATCGACAGGGATAACGCAACAACCGCATGGACATTACGCAGCTGCTGGCCTTTTCGGTCAAGAACAAGGCATCCGACCTGCACCTCTCGGCGGGCCTGCCGCCGATGATCCGCGTGCACGGCGACGTGCGCCGCATCAACGTCGAGGCGCTGGAGCACAAGCAGGTGCACGCCATGGTGTACGACATCATGAACGACGCCCAGCGCAAGCACTACGAAGACACGCTGGAATGCGACTTCAGCTTCGAGATCCAGGGCCTGGCGCGCTTTCGCGTCAACGCGTTCAACCAGAACCGCGGTGCCGGCGCCGTGTTTCGCACCATCCCGAGCAAGATCCTGTCGCTCGAGCAACTGGGCACGCCCAAGGTGTTTGCCGAGCTGGCGCTGAAGCCACGCGGCCTGGTGCTGGTCACCGGCCCCACCGGCAGCGGCAAGAGCACCACGCTGGCCGCGATGGTCAACCACCTGAACGAAAACGAATACGGCCATGTGTTGACGGTGGAAGACCCGATCGAGTTCGTGCACGAAAGCAAAAAATGTCTGATCAACCAGCGGGAAGTCGGTCCGCACACGCTGAGCTTCAACAACGCTCTGCGCAGCGCGCTGCGTGAAGACCCCGACGCCATCCTGGTGGGCGAGCTGCGCGACCTGGAAACCATCCGCCTGGCACTCACCGCGTCTGAAACCGGCCACCTCGTGTTCGGCACGCTGCACACCAGCAGCGCAGCCAAGACGGTGGACCGCGTCGTCGACGTGTTCCCTGCGGCCGAAAAAGAAATGGTGCGCGCGATGCTGTCGGAATCATTGATCGGCGTGATCTCGCAGACCTTGTGCAAGACCAAAGACGGCAGCGGGCGGATCGCGGCGCACGAGATCATGCTGGGCACTGCGGCGATCCGCAATTTGATCCGCGAGGCCAAGATCGCGCAAATGTATTCGTCGATCCAGACCGGCAACGCGATGGGCATGCAGACGCTCGACCAGAACCTCGCCGACCTCGTGCGGCGCAACGTCGTCGCGCCGGCCGAGGCGCGGGCCAAGGCCAAGTTCCCCGAGAATTTTCCAGGCTAAGCAGCACACAACACGCACACAAGGACGGCGACGACATGGAACGCGACCAGGCATCGAAATTCGTCAACGACCTGCTGCGGCTGATGGTCTCGCGCAGCGGGTCCGACCTGTTCCTCACGGCCGACTTTCCGCCCGCGATCAAGGTCGACGGCAAGGTCACCAAGGTCTCGCCGCAGCCGCTGACCGGCCAGCACACGCTGGCCCTCACGCGCTCGGTGATGAACGATAAGCAGGCGGCCGAGTTCGAGCGCACCAAGGAGTGCAACTTCGCGGTCGCGCCGCAAGGCATCGGGCGCTTTCGCTGCAACGCGTTCGTGCAGCAGGGCAACGTCGGCATGGTGATGCGCACGATCCCGCAAGTGATCCCGACGATCGACAGCATGAACTTGCCGCAGGTGCTCAAAGACATTGCAGTGACCAAGCGCGGTCTCGTGATCTTCGTCGGTGCCACGGGCTCGGGCAAGAGCACGTCGCTGGCGGCACTGGTCGACTTTCGCAACGAGAACTCGTTCGGCCACATCATCACGATCGAAGACCCGGTCGAGTTCGTCCACCCACATAAAAATTGCATCATCACGCAGCGCGAAGTGGGCATCGACACCGACGGCTGGGAGCAGGCGTTGAAGAACACGCTGCGCCAAGCGCCCGACGTGATCCTGATGGGCGAGATCCGAGACCGCGAGACGATGGAGCACGCCGTTGCGTTCGCCGAGACCGGTCACCTGTGCCTGGCCACGCTGCACGCCAACAGCGCCAACCAGGCGCTCGACCGGATCATCAACTTCTTCCCCGAAGAGCGGCGTCAGCAGTTATTGATGGACTTGTCGCTGAATCTCAAGGGCCTGATCTCGCAGCGCCTGATGCCGCGCCAGGAAGGGCGTGGGCGCGTCGCGGCGGTCGAGATCATGCTCAACACACCGCTGATTTCCGACCTGATCTTCAAGGGCGAAGTGGCCGAGATCAAGGAGATCATGAAGCGCTCGCGCGAGCTCGGCATGCAGACCTTCGACCAGGCGCTGTTCGACCTTTACGAAGGCCAGGCGATCACCTTCGAGGATGCGCTGCGCAACGCCGATTCGGTCAACGACTTGAGGCTGCAGATCAAGTTGCACAGCCAGCGCGCGCGCAGCATCGATCTGGCGGCCGGCACCGAGCATCTCACCATCGTGTAGTAGCCTTCGGGCGCACCATTCCAGCGGCCTCTGCGGGGGCCGCTTCGCATTTCAAGGAACACATCGATGAGCAAGACCTACGAACCCACGCCCGCCCGCCGCGTCGCCTTTCTCGGCCTGGGCGTGATGGGCTACCCGATGGCCGGCCATCTCGCCGGTGCGGGTCACCACGTGACGGTCTACAACCGCTCGCCGGCCAAGGCCGCGCAATGGGTTGCCGAGCACGGCCACGCGAGTGCCGCGACGCCGCGCGCGGCGGCCGCGAACGCCGACATCGTGTTCGCCTGCGTCGGCAACGACCATGACCTGCGCTCGGTCGTGCTCGGCGAGCACGGCGCGTTCAAGGGCATGAAACCCGGCGCGGTCTTCGTCGACCACACGACCGCCTCGGCCGAGATCGCGCGCGAGTTGAATGTGGCCGCGCAAGCGTCGAAGCTGCACTTCATCGACGCACCGGTGTCGGGCGGCAACCTCGGTGCGATCAACGGCGCGCTGACCGTGATGTGCGGCGGCGACGCGACCGCGTTCGAGGCGATCAGGCCGGTCGCGATGGCGTTCTCGAAGGCCGTGACCTTGCTCGGCGCGAGCGGCGCCGGCCAGCTCGCGAAAATGGTCAACCAGATCGCGATCGCCGGGCTCGTGCAGGGCTTGGCCGAAGCGATCGCCTTCGGCGAGAAGGCCGGGCTCGACATGAAGGCCGTGCTCGGCGTGATCGGCAAGGGCGCGGCGCAAAGCTGGCAGATGGACAACCGCGGGCCGACGATGGTCGACGACCGCTTCGACTTCGGCTTCGCGGTCGACTGGATGCGCAAAGACCTGGGCCTAGTGCTCGACGAAGCCCGGCGCAACGGTGCGCGCGTGCCGGTGACTGCGCTGGTCGATCAGTTCTATGCCGACATCCAGGCCGACGGTGGCAACAGGCTCGACACGTCGAGCCTGTTGAAACGCCTCCGCTGACGGCGGGCGGCTGAACGCTCAGGGCTTGCCGGAGGCGGGCGTCGAAGCCGGCTTAGGCTGCGTGTCGGCGAGCTCGGCCTCGCTGACGATCTCGAACACACGCACGACTTTTTGCACGCCGCTCACGCCACGTGCGATGTCGGAGGCGCGGCTGGCCTCGCGCTCGGTCACGCGGCCCAACAAGTAGACGATGCCGCGCTCGGTGACCACCTTGTAGGCGTTGACCTGAACGTCTTTAGCATCTACGAAAATGGCCTTGTCCTTGCTCGTCAGCAGCGTGTCGTTCGAGCGGTTGCCGAACGACGCGGCGGTGCCCACCGCGACCTCGTTGACGACCGATTTGACGTTCTCGATGCTTGCCGCCTCGCGCTCGACGGCTGCTTTGTCGGCCTCGGCCAGCACCGTGCCGGTCAGCAGCACGACGCGGTTGTAGCTGGTCACGCTGACGCTGCCGCGGTCGCCGATCGCGTCGTTGACTTTTCGGATGCCCTTGAGCTCGATGCCTTGGTCGTCGACCTGCGTGCCCGAGGTGCGGCGGTCGGTCACGACGATCGAGCTGCCGACGATGGCGCCGCCGAGCAGCAGCGGCGCGCAAGCGCCGAGCGTGGTAGCGGCGACGAGGGCCGCGAGCAGCGCGGTCAGGCGCAGTGAAGGGTGGGTGCGTGTCATGTGTTTTCCTGTTCGCCGAGCAATTGCAGATCGACCGCATCGCACAGGCAATGCAGCGTCAGCAGGTGCACCTCTTGAATGCGTGCGGTGCGCTCGTGCGGGACGCAAATGAGCACATCGGTTTCGAGCAGCAGGTCGCGAATCTTGCCGCCCTTGTGGCCGGTGAGTGCGATCACGACCATCTCTTTGGCGCGTGCCGCTTCGATCGCGGCGATCACGTTGTTCGAGTTGCCGCTGGTGCTGATCGCGAGCAACACGTCGCCGGGCGCGCCGAGCGCTTGCACTTGCTTCGAGAAGATCGAGTTGAAGTCGTAGTCGTTGCCGATCGCGGTCAGGATCGAGCTGTCTGTCGTGAGCGCGATGGCCGCGAGGCCGGGGCGCTCGCGCTCGAAGCGGCCGACGAATTCGGCGGCGAAATGTTGCGCGTCGGCGGCCGAGCCGCCATTGCCGCAGGCCAGCACCTTGCCGCCCGAGGTGATGCTGCCGACAAGGGCGCTGACCGCGTCGGCGATCGGCTTGGCGAGCACTTCGGCGGCGGCGTATTTCAGGTCGGCGCTGTCGAAGAACTGCTGTTGGATTCGTTGTTCAAGCATAGGCGCGAATGATATGACAGCGACTCACCGCGTTGGTTCCCTGCCGCTGGCGAGCCGCGGTGAGCAAGACGAATCACGCGGCGTCGAA
>JANLUW010000371.1:0-8448 GCA_031363645.1 Rhizobacter sp.
CAGCATGGTCGTCGACCCGTGGGGCGAAGTGCTCGCCGTCGTGCCCGAAGGTGAAGGCGTGGCGCTGGCCGAACTCGACCCGGCGCGCATCGCGTCGGTGCGGGCGCAGTTGCCGGCGCTCGAGCACCGCAGGCGGTGAGATTCTGCGAACGTTTTCGATTGACGCCCTCTCCCTTTGGGAGAGGGAACAATTCCAGGACAAGGCCCTCACGAGCCGTTAAAACCACATCGGGTCGAAGATTCGACTTGTGCGGTTGAAGTCGCGCTTCTAGTATTTGCGCACCGGGCCATAGAGCCCGGTTCTACGACGTCGAAGGAGACGCACAAACATGACCCGCTGGGCACAGCTGTCGACAAACGAACGGAGCGTGCTCGAAGGTGTGTTCTGGTCGCACGGGCCGTCGCGTGACGCGCTCTCGTTGCAGCTCGCGTTCTCGAAGACGCGCGCCAACGCGGTCGTTGCCGCGCTGATCGAACAGGGCTGGCTCGACGAGGTCGGCCAGCGCGCTTCTTCCGGCGGGCGCCGCGCCGAAACCCTGCAGCTGCACCGCGGCCTCGGCGTGTTGCTGTGCGTCGATCTGGGCGCGACCAGCGTCGAGGTCGCGGTGCTCGCGCCCGACTTGCAGGTGCTCGCGAGCCACGCCGAGCCGATCGACGTGCGCGACGGGCCGGCGGCCGTGCTGTCACGCATGCGCACGCTGATGCGCGAGCTGCTCGCGCGCAGCGGCATCAAGCCGAAGCAGGTGTTCGCGATCGGCGTCGGTGTGCCGGGGCCGGTCGACTTCGCGAGCGGGCAACTGGTCGAGCCGCCGCTGATGCCGCAGTGGGACAGTTATTCGATCCGCGACGACCTGCGCGCCGACTTCGCGGCACCGGTCTGGGTCGACAACGACGTGAACCTGATGGCGCTCGGCGAGCTCTGGGCATGCCAGCGCGCGCGAGCCAACTTTCTCGTCGTGAAGGTCGGCACCGGCATCGGCTGCGGTGTGGTTTGCCACGGCGAGGTGTACCGCGGCGCGAACGGCTCGGCCGGCGACGTGGGCCACATCTGCGTCGACCCCGACGGCCCGCGCTGCCACTGCGGCAACCTGGGCTGCGTTGAGACGATGGCCGCCGGCCCCGCGATCACGCGTGCCGCCACCGAGGCCGCGCAGACCGGCGCAAGCGCGATGCTGGCCGAGCGCCTGAACGCGACCGGCCACCTCACACCCGAAGACGTGGGCGATGCGAGCCGCGCCGGTGATGCCGCGGCCAACGCGATCGTGCAGGCCTCGGGCACGCTGATCGGGCAGATGCTCGCATCGGTCGTGAACTTCTTCAACCCGTCGCACGTGTTCGTCGGCGGTGGCGTCACGCGCATCGGGCCGCTGTTTCTCGCGTCGTTGCGGCAGAGCGTCTACCAGCGCTCGTTGGCGTTGTCGACGCGGCATCTGGAGATTTCGTATTCGCCGCTCGGCGATCGATCGGGCCTGATCGGTGCGGGCGTGCTCGCGATGCAGGAGATGCTGCGCGGGCGCGGCAAGGTGTTGACCCCATGAGCGCTGCGGTTGCCTTCGACAACGTCGTCAAGTCGTTCGGCCCCGTCGAGGTGCTGCACGGCGTCAGCTTCGACCTCGCGCCGGGCCACGTGATCGGCCTGCTCGGCGAGAACGGTGCGGGCAAGAGCACGCTGATGAAAATCCTCGCCGGCTACGAAGGCTTGACTGGCGGCGAGCTGCGCATCGACGGTGCGGCCGTGCATTTCGACGGCCCGCGCGCGGCCGAGGCGTGCGGCATCGTGATGATCCACCAGGAGTTCGCGCTCGCGGATGACTTGACGATCGCGCAGAACATCTTCCTCGGTCACGAGATGAAGCGCGGCTGGTGGCTCGACGAAGCCGCGATGCGCGCCGAGACCGAACGTGTGCTGCAGCAGGTCGGCCTCAAGGCCCACCCCGACACGCCGGTCAAGCGCTTGATCGTTGCCGAGAAGCAGCTGGTCGAAATTGCCAAAGCGCTGCAACGCAAAGCGCGCTTGCTGATCATGGACGAGCCGACCGCCACGCTCACGCCGGGCGAGACCGAGCGGCTGTTCGCGCTGATCGCGCAGCTCAAGGCCGATGGCGCGACGCTGATCTACATCTCGCACAAGCTCGACGAAGTCGAGCGCGTCACCGACGAGATCGTCGTGATGCGCGACGGCCGCTTCGTGGCGCGCGACGAAACCAAAAACGTGACGCGCCAACAAATGGCCAACCTGATGGTCGGGCGCGAGCTGAGCGATCTGTACCCGGCCAAAGATGCGCGGCCTGAACCTCACGCGCGCGCCGCGCCACTGTTGAAGGTGCGCGGGCTCAACGTGCCGGGCTGGGCACGCGACGTGAACTTCGAGGTCGCGCCGGGTGAGATCCTCGGCTTCGCGGGGTTGGTCGGCGCGGGTCGCACCGAGTTGTTCGAGGGGCTGCTCGGGCTGCGAGCGCACACCGTCGAGCGCATCGAACTCGGCGGCCACGAAGTGCGCTTGCGCAGCCCACGCGAGGCCGCTGACCTCGGCATCACCTACCTCAGCGAAGACCGCAAGGGCAAGGGCCTGCATGTCGACTTCGGCCTGCGCGAGAACCTGACGCTGATGGCCCTGAAGCGCTACGCCGCGCCATGGCTCAAGCCCGATGCCGAACGCGCCGCGCTGAAGACAGCCGTCGCCGACTTCGGCATCCGCACCGGCTCGCTCGACATCAAGGCGTCGGCACTGTCCGGCGGCAACCAGCAAAAGCTCGCGCTCGCGAAGGTGCTGCACCCGGGGCCGACCGTGATCGTGCTCGACGAGCCGACGCGCGGCGTCGATGTGGGTGCGAAGCGCGACATTTATTTGCTGATCCAGCGGCTCGCGCGCGAAGGCCGCGCCGTCGTCGTCGTCTCATCCGAACTGATGGAGCTGATCGGCATTTGCCACCGCATCGTCGTGATGCGCAGCGGTGCGCAGCAGGCCACGCTCGACGCCGCACAACTCACCGAAGAAACGTTGATCGCTTATGCCACAGGAACCAACTGAACGGGACCCCCATGCCGACGCGTTGCGTCGTCAGCTCCCCGGGGGGGTCGAGGAACCTTCGGGCGGCCGTGCGGTTCCTCGCTCGCACGAAATCGCACAGCCGTGGTGGTCGCGCCTGCACGGCGTCGGTCCGGTCCTCGGGCTGGCGCTGTTGTGCATCGCCGGCGCGCTGCTGAACCCCGATTTCGCGACGCAGGGCAACGGCATGAACGTGCTCACGCGCACCGCCTTCATCGGCATCATCGCGGTCGGCATGTGCTTCGTGATCATCAGCGGCGGCATCGATTTGTCGGTCGGCTCGATGGCCGCGTTGATCGCGGGTGGCGTGATCTTGTTGATGAATGCGCTCGCCGCGTGGGGCCTGAGCCGCGGCATCGCGCCAGCCGTGGCCGTCGTGCTCGGCGCCGGCTTCGCGGTGCTGCTCGGCGCAACGTTCGGCCTCGCGCACGGCCTGTTGATCACGAGAGGGCGGATCGAGCCGTTCATCGTCACGCTCGGCACGCTCGGCATCTTTCGCGCGGTGCTCACCTGGCTTTCGAACGGCGGCGCGATCACGCTCGACAACACCCTCGCCGATGCCTACGCGCCGGTCTACTACGGCGCGCTGCTCGGCGTGCCGATTCCGGTGTGGGTGTTCGCCGTTGTCGCGCTGCTCGGTGCGTTGATCCTGAACCGCACCGCCTACGGCCGCTACGTGCAGGCGATCGGCTCGAACGAGCAGGTGGCGCGCTACGCCGCCGTCGATGTCGACCGCATCAAGCTGCTCACCTACGTGCTGCTCGGCGTTTGCGTCGGCATCGCGACGCTGCTCTACGTGCCGCGCCTGGGCTCGGCCTCGCCGACGACCGGGCTGCTGTGGGAGCTGGAGGCGATCGCCGCGGTGATCGTCGGCGGCACGGCGCTCAAGGGCGGCGCGGGCAGCATCACCGGCACGGTCATCGGCGCGGTGCTGCTTTCGGTCATCAGCAACATCCTGAACCTCACCAGCATCATCAGCGTGTACCTGAACGCTGCCGTGCAGGGCATCGTGATCATCGTCGTGGCGTTCATGCAAAGGCGCCGCTAGACACGTTTTCCACCGCAGCGTCTGCTGCTTTTTGTCAAACCAAGACGGAGACATTCGACATGAAATTCATCACCCGCAGAGCCGTTCTCGCGCTGGCGCTCGCCGCCGGCAGCGCTGCCTCCTTCGCGCAGCAAAAGGTCAACCTCGGCGTCGCGATCCCCGCGGCGACGCACAGCTTCACGGCCGGCATCGTCTGGTGGGCCAACGAGGCCAAGAAGGAGCTCGAGAAAAAGCACCCGGGCCTGACCGTCACCATCAAGACCTCCGCCAATGCCGGCGAACAGGCCAACCAGTTGCAAGACCTGCTGACGGTCACGAAGATCAACGCGTTGGTGATCTTTCCGTTCGAGTCGGCGGCGTTGACCAAGCCGGTCGCGCAGGTCAAGGGCAAGGGCGTGTACGTGACGGTGGTCGACCGTGGCCTGACCGACGAATCGGCGCAAGACGCGTACGTGGCCGGCGACAACACTGCGTTCGGCAAGATCCCGGCCGAGTTCATCGTCAAGCAACTCGGCGGCAAGGGCAACGTGGTGGCGCTGCGCGGCATCGCGACCACGCTCGACAACGAGCGCATGGACGCCTTCAACGCCGTGCTCAAGGGCTCGCCCGACATCAAGCTGCTCGACGCCAAATACGCGAACTGGAACCGCGACGATGCGTTCAAGGTGATGCAGGATTACCTCACCCGCTTCAAGCAGATCGATGCGGTGTGGGCTGCCGACGACGACATGGCGGTCGGCGTGCTCAAGGCGATCGACCAGGCCAAACGCACCGACATCAAGCTGGTGTTCGGCGGCGCCGGTGCGAAGGGCATGGTCAAGACCTTGATGGACGGCGCCGACCCGCGCATCCAGGCCAACGTGTCGTACTCGCCGAAGTTCATGTATGACGCGATCGTCATGACGGCCGAGGCGCGCCTGAAGGGCGAGAAGCTGCCGGCGAAGTCGATCATCCCGTCGGTGCTGATCACCAAAGCGACCGCGAAGAATTTCTACTTTCCCGACTCGCCGTTTTGATCTGAACAGGAGTTTTGAACATGGCCCGCCCCGTCACGCTTTTTACCGGCCAATGGGCCGATTTGCCCTTGGCCGAACTCGCGCCGCTCGCCAAACGCATGGGCTACGACGGCCTGGAGCTGGCGTGCTGGGGCGACCATTTCAATGTGCAGGAGGCGCTCACCTCGAAGCAATACGTGATCGACAAACGCGCGCTGCTGGCCGAATACGGGCTGCAGTGTTTCGCGATCGGCAACCACCTGGTCGGCCAGGCGGTGTGCGACCTGATCGACGCGCGCCACGAGGCCATTTTGCCGGCGCACGTGTGGGGCGACGGCGAGCCCGAGGCGGTGCGCCAGCGCGCGGCGCGCGAGTTGAAAGACACGGCGCGCGCGGCCGCCGCGTTCAGCGTGAAGACTGTCACGGGTTTCACCGGCTCGTCGATCTGGCATTCGGTCTATGCGTTCCCGCCGACGACGCAGGCGTTCTGGGATGCAGGCTTTGCCGACTTCGGCAAACGCTTCGGGCCGATCCTCGATGTGTTCGACGAGGTGGGCGTGAACTTCGCGCTCGAAGTGCACCCGACCGAGATCGCGTTCGACATCGCCACCGCCGAGCGTGCGATCGACGCGGTCGACGGCCACCCACGCTTCGGCTTCAACTTCGACCCGAGCCACTTGGGGTACCAAGGCGTCGACTACATCCGCTTCATTCGCACGTTCGGCCCGCGCATCTTCAACGCGCACATGAAAGACGTTTGGTGGGGCAAGGGCGACGGCACGGTCGGCACCTTCGGCGGCCACACCTCGTTCGGCGACGCGCGCCGCACCTGGGACTTTCGCAGCGTCGGCCGCGGCATGATCGATTTCGAGTCGCTGATCGTCGCGTTGAACGACGTGGGCTACGCCGGGCCGTTGTCGGTCGAATGGGAAGACAGCCGCATGGACCGCGTGCACGGCGCGACCGAAAGCGCGGCCTTTTGCAAGCGGCTCGATTTCGAGCCGGCGCAGGGTGCGTTCGATGCGGTGTTCGACAAGAAGAAGCAGGCGAGATGACGCGCGAACGCACGCATCGACGCCTGCGCTACGCGATGGTCGGCGGCGGCCGCGATGCCTTCATTGGTGCGGTGCACCGGCACGCGATGGCGCTCGACGGGCAGTACACGTTCGTCGCCGGTGCGCTGTCGTCGTCGCCCGGCAAAGCCCAGGCGTCGGGCCGCAACCTGGGCCTGGCCGACGCGCGCAACCACGGTTCGTGGCAGGCGCTGCTCGACGACGAACTGAAGCAGCCGATCGACGAGCGCATCGATGTCGTCAGCATCGTCACGCCGAACCACGTGCACTACGAGGTCGCGCGCGCCTTCGTCGACGCCGGCTTTCACGTCGTTTGCGACAAGCCGCTGGTACACACGAGCGCGCAGGCCGACGACCTCGTCGCGCGCGTCGCGCAGCAGGGCAACGTGTTCGCGGTGACCTACAACTACACCGGCTACCCGATGGTTCGCCAAGCGCGCGAGATGGTGCGGGCCGGCGTGATCGGCAGCGTCCGCAAGGTCATCGTCGAGTACCACCAGGGCTGGCTCACGACGCAGCTCGAAGGGGCGACGCAAGGGCCGGCCAACAAGCAGGCCGACTGGCGCACCGATCCCGCGCGCAGCGGCATCGCCGGCGCGATCGGCGACATCGGCTCGCACGCCGAGAACCTGATGGCAAGCGTCACCGGCCTGGAGATTGAGAGCCTGTGCGCCGACCTCACCACCTTCGTGCCCGGCCGCCGCCTCGACGACGATGGCAACCTGCTGCTGCGCTTCACGAGCGGCGCGCGCGGTGTGCTGATCGCGTCGCAGATCGAGGCCGGCTGCGAGAACGACATCCGCCTGCGCGTGTTCGGCGAGCGCGGCATGCTCGACTGGCGCCAGGAAGACCCGAACCACCTGGTGCACGCGCCGGTCGACGGCCCACGCACGATCCTGACGCGCAACGCGCCGTGGCTGAGCGATGCGGCCAAGCGCGCCTGCCGGCTGCCGGCGGGCCACCCGGAGGCGTTCATCGAGGCGTTCGCGAACCTGTACCTCGGCGTTGCCGCCGACATCCGCTCGCGGCTCGATCACGGTCGGCCGGCATCTCAGGAAGACGCCGACTACCCGCGCATCGAAGACGGTGCACGCGGCGTGCGCTTCATCGAGAAGACGGTCGAGTCGGCCGGCAGCGCGCAGAAGTGGACGGCGATGCGGTGAATCAATTCCCTCTCCCCCTGGGAGAGGGTTGGGGTGAGGGCGCGCAAGCGCTGCGGTGCCCGCAAAGATGCCTCAACCAGCCCCGCGCTACCGGTTCTTGTCGTCCGCCTTGCGCTGCTTGATCTGGCCTTCGACGTCGCGCAGCCGCGCGTCGATCACCGAGACATCGATGAAGTCGACCGGCCCGCCGCTGCGGGCGCGCCGTTGGCCGGCCTGCAAGCGGTCGGCCGCGCCCGTCAGGTCGCCGAGTGCAATGCGTGATTCGGCATCGGCACGCAACGCGCGCAGCGGTTGGCCGAGACGCTCCTCGATCTGGCCGAGCGCTGTCCACGCGAGCGCGTCGCCGGGCCGAGTCGTGACCCAGGTGCGCAGCAATTCGGCGCGCTGCTTCAGCACGATGCCGGCAGCCGAGCCGTCAACAGCTTGCGCCGGTGCCGCGGCGAGCACGGCCTGCGTCGACAGCAGCAACACCGGGCGCGAGCCGTCGGCTTTGTAGGGTTCGAGCGCGGCGGTGGCGCGGGTCAGGTCGCCGCGCGCTAGCTGCGACTGCGCGCTGAGCAGCACGACGGCGCGCTCGGTGCGCGCATCGCTCCTGGGGCTGCCTCGCACGAGCCCGAGCGAGACCGCGATCGATGCGTCGGCGCGGGCCCAGTCGCGCAAGAGCGTCGACGCGAGCGCGCTCGAATACGCGCTGAGCAGTTTGTCGGAAACGGTGGATGCGACACGGTCACCGTCGAGTGCCTGCCAGCGGCGCAGCGCGTCGTAGCGGGCATCCATCATCACGCGGGCACGGGCCTGCGCGGCGGTGTGTTCGAGCACGCTCACGGCCGGGGCCTGCGGCGCCGCGCCCATGCGCGCCCGCGCCTCGCCAATGCGCTCGCTCGTCAACGGGTGACTGCGCAAATACGGGTAGCCGCCGGCGTCGTTGAGGCGCGACGATTGGTCGAGCTTCTCGAACATCGACGCCATGCCGCCGGGTGAAAAACCGGCGCCGGTCATGACCTGCCAGCCGACGCGATCGGCCTCGCGCTCCATGTCGCGCGAGAAGTTGAGCTGGCCTTGCACGGCCAGCGCTTGGCTGCCGACGACGGCCGCCTGCGCCGCGTCGACACCGCTGTTG
>JANLUW010000416.1:0-5816 GCA_031363645.1 Rhizobacter sp.
GCCTCCGGATCCATACGGCATGCCGCCGCGACCCTGCCAATCTGACAGCCCTCTGGCTCAGGGCGTGAGCCAGTCACCACTCAACGCGTAAAGAGCCAAGAAAAAGGGTCACCGAAGTGACCCTTTGAGACGCTTTGTGAGCGAGCCGATGCCGCCCACAGGCGGCGTCGAAATCACATGTCCATGCCGCCCATGCCGCCCATCCCACCCATGCCGCCGCCGCCCATGCCGCCGCCGGCTGCATCGTCCTTCGGTGCCTCCGCGATCATCGCTTCGGTCGTCAACATCAGCGAAGCGACCGAGGCTGCGTTTTGCAGCGCCGTGCGCGTCACCTTGGTCGGGTCGAGAATGCCCATTTCGATCATGTCGCCGTAGGTGTCGTTGGCTGCATTGAAGCCGTAGTTGCCCTTGCCGGCCAACACCGCAGCCACCACCACGCTGGCTTCGCCGCCGGCGTTGTAGACGATCTCGCGCAACGGCGCCTCGATCGCCTTTAGCACCAGCTTGATGCCGGCTTCCTGATCGGGGTTGTCACCCTTGATCACGCCAGCCGCTTGCTTGGCGCGCAGGAACGCTACGCCACCACCGGCCACGATGCCTTCTTCGACGGCAGCACGGGTTGCGTGCAGCGCATCTTCGACGCGGGCTTTCTTTTCCTTCATTTCGACTTCGGTCGCAGCGCCGACCTTGATCACCGCAACACCGCCGGCCAGCTTGGCTACGCGCTCTTGCAGCTTTTCACGGTCGTAGTCGCTGGTGGCTTCTTCGATCTGCACGCGCACTTGCTTGACGCGCGCTTCGATGTCGCCGGTTGCGCCCGAGCCGTCGATGATCGTGGTGTTTTCCTTGCCCACTTCGACGCGTTTGGCCTGGCCCAGATCGGCCAGCGTGACCTTCTCGAGCGTCAGGCCGACTTCTTCGGCGATGACCTTGCCGCCGGTCAGGATCGCGATGTCTTCGAGCATCGCCTTGCGACGATCACCGAAGCCTGGCGCCTTGACGGCCACGACCTTCAGGATCCCGCGGATCGTGTTGACCACGAGCGTTGCCAAGGCTTCGCCTTCGACTTCTTCCGCGATGATCAGCAGCGGACGACCGCTCTTGGCGACTTGCTCGAGCGTCGGCAGCAGGTCACGGATGTTGCTGATCTTCTTGTCGAACAGCAGCACGAATGGGTTGTCGAGCGTGGCGGTCTGCTTCTCGGGGTTGTTGATGAAGTACGGTGACAGGTAGCCGCGGTCGAACTGCATGCCTTCGACGACTTCGAGCTCGCTGTTCAAGCTCTTGCCGTCTTCGACGGTGATGACGCCCTCCTTGCCGACCTTGTCCATCGCGTCGGCGATGATCTTGCCGACCTCTTCGTCGCTATTGGCCGAGATCGTGCCGACTTGCGCGATTTCCTTGCTGGTCGTCGTTGCCTTCGACTGCTTCTTCAGCTGCTCGACCAGGGCGGTCACGGCCTTGTCGATGCCGCGCTTCAGGTCCATCGGGTTCATGCCCGCGGCCACGTACTTCATCCCTTCGCGGACAATGGCTTGCGCCAGAACCGTGGCGGTGGTGGTGCCGTCACCGGCGATGTCGGAGGTCTTGGAAGCGACTTCCTTGACCATCTGCGCGCCCATGTTCTGAAGCTTGTCTTTCAGCTCGATTTCTTTCGCCACCGAAACACCGTCCTTGGTCACGGTCGGGCCGCCGAACGAGCGCTCGAGGACCACGTTGCGGCCTTTGGGACCCAGGGTCACCTTGACGGCGTTGGCCAGGATGTTCACACCCTCGACCATGCGTGCGCGGGCTTCGCCGCCGAAAATTACGTCTTTTGCTGCCATTTTGTGTTCTCCTGATTACTTTTCGACAACGGCGAAGAGGTCATCCTCTTTCATCACCAGCAGTTCTTCGCCATCGACCTTGACGGTCTGGCCGCTGTACTTGCCGAACAGCACGCGGTCGCCAACCTTGATGTTCAACAAGATGAACTCGCCCTTTTCGCTGCGTTTGCCCGGGCCGACGGCCAGAACTTCACCCTGGTCGGGCTTCTCGGCGGCGTTGTCGGGGATGAC
This sequence comes from Rhizobacter sp., assembly GCA_031363645.1. GTDB lineage: Bacteria > Pseudomonadota > Gammaproteobacteria > Burkholderiales > Burkholderiaceae_C > LMDS01. The sequence continues at coordinate 2,058 of JANLUW010000416.1, forward strand.
GATGCCCGAGGCGGTCTTGGTTTCTTGTTCGAGGCGCTTGACGATCACGCGATCGTGCAAAGGACGAAGTTTCATAGCATCTCCTGGTGGAATGACAATGGTTTTGCTTGGGACTGGCACGAAGTGTGCGCTCAGTCACTTTCGACGCGGCGAACGGGCAACCCCGCTGCATTGTCGTTAGCACTCATTATTGTTGAGTGCTAGCAACTAGATTATAGGGTTGATGGCGTGGCTTTCAAGGGCCCATGTCGAAGGGCAGCCCGACGTAGTTTTCCGCCAAGGCGGCCGAAGCAGCCCGCGAATGCACCAGGTAGTCAAGTTCGGCTCGCTGCAACTTTTGTTCAAACTCGCCAGTGTCGGGAAACTTGTGCATCAGCGAGGTGAACCACCACGAAAAGCGCTCGACCTTCCAGACGCGGCGCAGGCAAGTGGCTGAATAGTGATCGATGCCGGCGCTGCTCTTCTCGCCATAGTGCTCGATCAAGCTGCGCGACAGGTAACGCACATCGGAGGCGGCAAGGTTCAGCCCCTTCGCGCCGGTCGGCGGCACGATGTGCGCGGCGTCACCAGCGAGGAACAAGCGCCCGAAGCGCATCGGCTCGGCGACGAAACTGCGCAGCGGCGCGATGCTCTTCTAGATCGACGGGCCGGTGACAAGCGCCTCGGCCGCAGCCGGGTCGAGGCGGGCGCGCAGCTCGTCCCAGAACGCGGCGTCGCTCCATCGTTCGACTGTGTCGCCGAGTGCGCACTGCACGTAGTAGCGGGTGCGTGTGGGCGAGCGCATCGAGCACAGCGCGAAGCCGCGCTCGTGGTTCGAATAGATCAACTCGTGCGAAACCGGCGGTGTGTCGGCGAGAACGCCCAGCCAGCCGAACGGATAAACCTTCTCGTAGGTGTGCAGTGCGCTGGTGGGCACGCTGGCGCGACTCACGCCGTGGTAGCCATCGCAGCCGGCGATGAAATCGCAGTAGAGCGTGTGCGCGCTTGCGCCGTGGGTGTAGGTGATGCGCGGGCTCGCGCCGTCGAAGTCGTGCAATGCCACGTCGCTGGCTTGGTACAAGGTCGCAAGGCCCTCGGCGCGGCGCGCTTCCATCAGGTCGCGCGTGACCTCGGTCTGGCCGTAGACGGTAACGTGCCTGCCGCCGGTCAAACCGTGGAGGTCGATGCGGTGGCGTGCGCCGCCGAAGGCAAGTTCGATGCCGCCGTGCACCAGCCCTTCGGCGTGCATGCGCGCGCCGACGCCGGCTTCGTCGAGCAGATCGCAGGTAGTCTGCTCCAGCACGCCGGCACGGATGCGGCTGCTCACGTACTCGCCGGTTTGGCGCTCGACGATCACGTTCGCGATGCCGGCCCGGTGCAAGAGTTGGCCGAGCAGCATGCCGGCAGGTCCGGCGCCGATGATCGCGACTTGCGTTCGTGATTGGCTCATCGCTTTTTCCTCGCGCATTGTTTTCGATCGTGTCCAGAGCCTGCGCTCGCCCGGCGCGTCGGCGCGTCGTTGCGGCATTCGCTGTGCGATGAGCGGACTGCTGGTGCGATCAACGCACACCTTTTTACAGCGAGCCGCGGATCTCCGAGGCGGCTTCGGCCAACAGACCGAGTAGCGTGCGCCGCGTCGCTGCGCGCTGCAACCGCGCCGGCGAGCTGACGATGTTGAACGCCGCGACCGTGTGTCCTGCCATGTTGCGCAGCGGCACTGCCAACGCCACCACGCCGACTTCATGTTCCTCGCTGGCCAGACAAAAATCATCCACTCGCACGCTGGCGAGCAGCGCGCGAAATGCATCGGCGTCGGTCGTCGTGCGACTTGTCAGACGCGGCAGCGGTTGCGCAGCGATCCACTCGTCGAGTGCCGCTGGCTCGAGCGCGGCGAGCAGCACACGCCCGGTCGAGGTGGCGTGCGCGGGCAGCCTCGCCCCCAGATGCAGACCGTAAGCCCGCAGCAGCGGGCGTGGTTCGGTCACGCTAGCCGCCTCGCAAAAGCCGCTGCGCGCCACGATCACAACCTCGCGTTCGTCGAGCACAACGGCCGAAAACCACTCACCGGTTTGTGCCGCAAGCCGATTCAACGTCGGCTGCAGCAAGCGCGGTAAACGTGCCGATGCCAGGTAGCTCCCCGAAAAGCGCAACACGCGCGCCGAAAGCCAGTAATGCGTGCCATCGCTGTCGAGGTAACCGAGGTGGGCGAGGGTCAGCAGCTGACGGCGTGCAGCCGCGCGGCTCAATCCAGCGCGGCTCGCAGCGAGGCTCACGTTGAGCCGCTGGCGTTCGGTGTCGAAGCTCTCCAGAACGGCGAGGCCTTTCGCGAGGCCTCCGATGAAATCTGCCTTGGCGATCGTCATGCTCAGGGAGTCTATCTGCCTCGCCGCGGTTTCACGCCAGCCGTCGGTCAGCGCGCCGCCGCCCTCGGGAGGGCAGGCCGACGCCGCAACGGCACGCCCGAGCTACGGTGCGCTGGCGGAAGAGGCGGCGCTCGACCCGACGCTCCCGGCGTCAGGCATCGACGGATCGGACGCAGGCGATGACGCGGGGTAAGCGCCCATGGGCGACGGTGTCGTGGTCGAGCTCGGCGCAGCCGACGGAGCGATCGACTCGGTCTTGTTGCAACCAGCGAGCGCGCTTGCGGTGGCCAACGAGGCGATCAGAAGAATGATGCGCATGATGAGTCCTTTGTGCTGTTCCGGGGTATCGGAGAACGGCTGTGCCAGCCACTGGCCGCGAAGTGGTCGCGGCGAAGTGCTTACAGACCGGTTGACCGATGTTTGGCCCCTCAGCGGCGAACCGCCGCAGGCCGTTGCCGCGCTGGCTTGAAGGGGATGTCCGACAAGCCGGGCAAATCAGCCGTCGGCGTTGATCGTCTTGATCAGCTCTTTCAGCGTCGAATCGGCTTGGCCGTTGTCGACTTGGCAGGTGCCCGCCGCCAGGTGACCGCCGCCGCCGTAGCCCAGCATCAACTCGCCCACATTCGTCTTGCTGCCGCGGTCGAGGATCGACTTGCCGCAGGCGAGGACGGTGTTTTGCTTCTGCATGCCCCACATCACGTGGAGCGAGATGTTGCACGCCGGATGCAGCGCGTAGACCATGAAGCGATTCGTCGCGTAAATCGTTTCCTCGTTGCGCAGGTCGAGCACGACGAGCTTGCCGTGCACGGTCGCGCATCGCTTGATTTGCTCGCGCGCGGGTTCGCCGTGCGCAAAGTAAAGATCGACTCGCTCCTGCACGTCGGGAAGGTCGAGAATTTCGTCGATCGTGTGGTCGCGGCAGTAGTCGATCAAATCCATCATCAACGCGTAGTTGCTGATGCGAAAGTTGCGGAAGCGGCCAAGGCCAGTGCGCGCGTCCATCAGATAGTTCAGCAGGACCCAGCCGTTCGGGTCGAGGATGTCAGCACGCTCGTACTCGGCCGAGTCGGCCTTGTCGACCGCGGTCATCATCTCGTCGGTGATGCGGGGGAACGCAGCCTTCGCGCCGTAGTGGTTGTAGACCACACGTGCGGCCGAAGGCGCATCGACCTCGATGATGTGGTTGCGGTGCTTGCCGTTGCGGATCGTCTCCGAGAGGTGGTGGTCGAACGCGAGGTAGGCGGCCGGCACATAAGGCAGGTTGGTCGTGATGTCACGCGGCGTCACGTCGATCTTGCCGTCCTGCATGTCCTTCGGGTGCACGAACTTGATTTCGTCGATCAGGTTCATCTCGTTGAGCAACACGGCGCAGACCAGCCCATCGAAATCGCTGCGGGTGATGAGGCGGTACTTCTGT
>JANLUW010000420.1:0-12663 GCA_031363645.1 Rhizobacter sp.
GCTGGAGAAGCATTCACTCGGTGAAGCGCTGTTCGCCGAAGTCGGCGCGGTGCTGCAGACCCACGGCATGAAAGTCGGCACCGGCACCATCGTCGACGCCACCCTCATCAGCGCGCCGAGTTCGACGAAGAACGCGGACAAGGCACGCGACCCCGAGATGCACCAGACGCGCAAGCGCCAGCAGCGGTACCTCGGCATGGAGCTGCACATCGGCGTGGACAGCGCCACGGGCCTGGTGCACAGCGCCGTCGTGACCGCAGCCAACGTGCACGACAAGCGCCCGTTGCCGGACTTGCTGCACGGCCAGGAGGAGTTCGTCTACGGCGACTGTGCCTGCGCGTGTCAGCAGGACTCGATCGCATCGAAGGCACCGAAGGCGCAGGACCTGACGAACCAACGGGCGCGCAAAGGCAGCGTGACCGAAGGACTCGAGCGCATGGTCAACCCGCGAAATCACGGGTTCGCGCTCGCATCGAGCATGTGTTCGGCGTGGTCAAGCGGCTGTGGGGGTTCGGCAAAGTGCGCTACCGCGGCCTGGCCAAGAACGCCACGCGGGCCTTCGTGGCACTGGGGTGGGTCAACATTTACCTCGCGCGAAAACGCTTGGCGGCATGAGTGCGTCTGCAGTGCGCAAATTGCATGCTGCAGACGCAATTAAAGTGACATTTCGGACTGCTTTTGCAGCAACCCGGCCAACTTATCGCGCATTACGAAAGCCAATCAATCGACTCAATGGAATTGATGGGTTGTTCTGCGTTGCTTCAAGTGAGTCAATTTTCGATCGGCGTCAACACGCGTCGGGCGCATCGCGCCCGACGGAATGCATTAAAGCGAGCTGCAAGCCACAGCCCGAGTATGCCGGCCGAAACCCAGGGCAGCCCGGCGCCGAGTGTCTGCTGGTCACCTAGCAGGTAGGCGTTGCACAGACGCGTAGTCGAGTCCTGGTACAGCGTGCCGGCCACCGCCAACATCGGCACAACATTGCCCAGAAAAAAGGCTTGCACGACCGTGCCGGCGCGGTGCCACGACAGCCTGAGCGCCGCGCCGCCAAGGGCCAGCGCAAGCAGCTTGAGCGCTTCGACATTCAGGTCCACCAGGGCGAGATCGAGCACCCGCGGCACCATTAAAACAGCCATCGTCACGGCCGCGAACAGCAGCCCGGCGAGACCCAGTTCATTGAAGCGTTGCACGCCCTGTTGCCAGCGCTGCGGTACAGCGCCAACCAGCAACGCACCGGCCGCAAGCACCACCGGGTACTGCACCAGCATGTGCAGGGTCATGCTGGACTCCGTCGCCCGCCGGACCGGCGGCCACAGCAGCACGGCCATGATGACCAAACCGAGCGCCGGTCTCAGCCAGAGCCAACGGGCTGCACTTCGCAGAGCGGGCCAGCGGCTTCCGGTCACGACGACAGGCTCGCGCGTGTCGCACGCAGCAGCAAGCGGGCGAAGGCCAGCGCCGTCGCGCTGTCGGCTTCGTCGAAAATGCGCACCAGCCTTCCACGTTCATCGATCACCAGCAACGCGGCATTGTGTTCATAGCCACCCAGCGCGTCGGGTATCACGACCACCTGCCAAGCCTGCAACAAGCGCTGCAACTGCGCAGCGTCTGGCACCGTGGCGATGCGCCAGTGCCGGGGGTCGGCGTGCCACAAGCTGGCGTAGCGGCCGAGTTGATCGATGTCGTCATGAGCCGGATCGAAGCTGATCGACAAAAGCTGGATACCGCTGTCGGCTGAGATGTCGGCGCGGTCCATTGCCGGCCCCGAGACGGCTGTTTGCAATTGCTGGAAGCTGCTGCCCAAGGTCAAGCAGACGCTTGGGCAGCGGGTGTAGATGAAGCTGACGAGGCTGACCCGGCCCGGGTTGGCCAGCAGGCCGTGCATGCTCTGGCCGGTAAGACCCGCGCCGAGCAGCGTGGCGGGTGGTGCCGTAACGGGCGCTTCGATCACGGCGCGCCGGCGTGCGCCCTCGGCGGTCCAGACCTCAAAGCCTTCGGTCAGCCAAGAGGCGCTCAGCCCGCCCAGCACGGCGATGGCCAAGCTCGTCATGGCCGTGCGCAGCATAGGGTGTGTTGAAGTGGGGTGGGCGGGCGTCGGGCGAGGCACGGCCTTCAGGGTGTTCGCGCGATTTGCGCTTTCAGCTCGGTGCCACCGGCGAAAGGTGTCGTGCGCGTGCTTGCCTTGCGCTCCTTGGCGAACAGTTCGGCTTTCACTGGCTCGGCCTTGTTCGACCACTGCGAGCGCACGTGGCTGGCCAGCGCCGCCAGCTCGGCATCGGTCAACTGCTTGAAGGCCGGCATGGCGCCGTTGTAGACGGCGCCGGCCACCGTTATTTCGCCTACTACGCCATGCAGCAGGATGTTGACCACCACACGCTCGTCGCCCAGCACCCATTCGGAGCCGTCGAGCGGTGGGAAGACGCCTGGCAGCCCCTTTCCGCTGGCTTGGTGGCAGGCCACGCATTGGGCCGCGAACAGCTGCTTGCCGTCGGCTGCGCCGGTGGGCTTGCTGGGATCGGCTGCCGCAGTGCGTAGATCGGTCAGCGTGCGGCGGTCCCCCAGGGCCGCTGCGCCGGGCGGCTCGGCCATCACGATGTAGCCCGCACCGAACAGCAATAAGCACACGATTGCGACAGCTGCCAGCAAGGGAATAGGCTGCGCGCTCTCGGTGGGGTCGGTATGTTCACGATGCTGTGCGTCCGGGCCGGGCTTCGCAACGGCCGGGGCTTCGGAAGTGGTGTGTTCAGCCATGCTGGTGAGTCCGGTTCACGGCTTGGGCAACGGCGGCAACACCGGGTAGGTATGGTCCAGCCCCTGCAGGTACTTGACGAGATCCAGCGCATCCGGCGATGCGACGACCACCATGCCGGCAGGGACCAGCCCGGGCGGCATGTTGACCACCTGCTCGCCTTCGTCGGCCGCTGCCTTCACACGGAACATGTACGCGAAGGACGGCATGATGGAGCCCGGAACATAGGCCCGTGGCTGGTACAGGTGCCCCAGGTGCCAGTCGCGGCTGGGCTGACGAACGCCGATGTTGAACAGATCCGGGCCCGTGCGCATGCTGCCCAACAGGTGCGGTCGGTCGTAGGAATAGTCGGCCGGCACGGAGGGCCGGCCCCAGCCGCGCGCCCCGTCCGGCCCCACCTTTCGGTCGCGCGGCTGCTGGCTGTGGCAATAGATGCAGCCGTTGGAGACGTAGACGGCCCGACCCCGCAATTGCTGGTCGGTGTAGGGCTTCAATTCCGGTGGGGGCTTAATGTCGCGCACCTGGATGTAAGGCATCACCACTAGCGCTGCAGTGGCCAAGCCCAGCGCCACCATGGCGCCGCTGACGAGTTTGAGGTCGCTGTCCATCAAGCCGTCTTCGTCTGCCAGAACAGCGCCGCGCCCGCTCGCTGCGGCCCGAAGCGCAGCGCCATCGCCATGAAGTGGCCGACGAAGACGAAGTGCCCCAGGGTCATCAGCGCGCCGCCGGTGCTGCGTGCCTGCAGGTAGGGCAGCGTGACGGCCACCGATTCAATGAACGGCCTTGCCGCATCGAGCATCGCCATGCCTTGCAGCCAGCCGCCGATGGACAGCCCGACAAAATAGATCGTGATGCCCACCACCACCAGCCAGAAGTGCAGCGTGATCAGCTTCGGGTACGGCCACTCCCAATTCAACACCCGCGGCAGCATGAAGTAGATGGCGCCGAACAGCACCATCGACACGAAAGCGTACATGCCCAGGTGCGCATGCGCCACGGTGAAGTGTGTGAAGTGGGTGACGGTGTTGATGCTCCGCAGCGACTCCAGCGAGCCCTGCACCGAAGAAGCCAGATACATCAACCCGCCAAGCATCATGAAACGCAGAGTGGGCGAGAAGCGCGCCAGGTGCATTTGGCCTTGCATGGTGCCGAACTGGTTGACACTGAAGGCGATGACGGGAATCACCATCATCACGCTCTGCACTATCGACAGCGTGGTCAACCAACCCGGCACCGGCCCGCCGATCAGGTGATGACCACCGACCTGACCGTAGAAGAAGGCCAGCGTCCAGAAACCCAGCAGCGAGAGGTTGTACGACTTGATCGGCCGCCCGATGATCTTCGGCAGGAAGTAGTAGATCGCGCCCACTGCCACCGGCGTGAACCACAACCCCAGCGCGTTGTGACCGAACCACCAGTTGGTGGTGGCCTGTTGCACACCGTAGTGCACGCCAGGCAGCTTGCCCACCACGTAGAGCAGCGCGATCCACAACAGCGCGGCGACGAAGTACCAGACGCTCACATACAAGTGCTCGACCTTGCGGTTAACCAGCGTGAACAGCACCGTGGCGATCACCATCACGAAGCCCACCGCGATGAAGATGCCGATCTGCCACGGGATCTCCAGGTACTCCATGCCGTCGGTCCAGCCGATAGCAATGGCGCCGATGCCGGCGGCCACACCCACGTTAATGAGTGTGCCGCCGAGCATGGTCCATAGCGCGCCGTGCAGCCGGGTGCGCAGCAAGCGGGGCAGCAGCCAAATAATGATGCCTAGGCTGCCGTTGGTCGCCCAGCCGTAGATCACCGCATTAAGGTGAACCGTGCGCACGCGGCCGAACGTAAGCCAGGCATCGTCGACCAGCCAGTCGGGGTGATGCAGTTTGATCGACGCCACCAAACCGGCCACCGAACCCACCAACAGCCAGAAGCACGCGAAAGCCAGGAACACGAAGACGGGGAAAGCGCTCGACTGATCCGCAGCGATGCGGTCTTCGGTTTCCGCGAGGTCAGCCGGCACAACCGGATCGCCACGTGGCACGACGGCCGCCTGCATCGTGCCTTGCTCGCTGGCGGGCAGCGCCGGATCGTCGATCCGGCCGATCTCCCCTGGGGTGAAGATGACCGAAGCGCCGCGAGGGTTTTCGAGCAGCAGCCCCTGGCGCATTGACCAGATGAAGGCAAACAGGCCGATAAGGGAGAGCACGAATGCACCCAGCAGGCTCAGCAAAGCGCTGTCCATCAGGTGGTGCCGCAGTGCTGAAGCTTACTCACCGTCGTGCTCGATCGTTGCATGGGACAACCGTTTCTGCGCTTTGCGTGGCATTACATATGCACAGCATGCTTGCGACGAGGTGGCTCGGTCTGTGCGGTAGCACACGCAGCTTGCTTGTTGAAGAGGATTGGCTTGCCGTGGTGCCGGTTCCTAACTGAGCACGCCATTCCTGAAACCGGGGCGATTCAAACGAGTAAGGCGACATGTCGCCGAGCAGCCGCGTTACCAACAAGGCTGCAATGGACTGCGTCATTCGAAATCTCGCCTGTGGGGCGGCCGGTCTTCAGGCGTTACCCGCAAAGCCATGGCGACAGAGGAAATGATGTGCCTATCAGCCGCTTTGTCAGTAAGGTTTTGAACGGGCAGCAGCTATACAAAACCTATACGGCAACTATTCTTCGCACTTTCCCACTTGGACTCTGCCGCAATGGACTCGATCTCACCCGGGCAATACAGCCTCGTCTACAACGCGTTTTCATTCACGATTGCCGTGATGGGCGCGGCTTCCGTCTTCTTCTTCCTGTCGCGCTCGCAAGTGACGCCGCCGTATCGAACGGCACTCACCGTTACCGGCCTGGTAACGCTGATCGCGCTTTACCACTATCTGCGAATCTTCAACAGCTGGGAAGGCGCGTACGCTTTGGTCGACGGCGCAATGAAGCCCACCGGCGCCAAGTTCAACGACGCGTATCGGTACGTCGACTGGCTGCTGACCGTACCGCTGCTGCTCGTCGAGCTCATCCTCGTGATGCGCTTGTCACGCGCTGAAACGACCGCCAAAGCAACCAAGCTCGGCTTGCTCGCCGCTCTGATGGTGGTGCTCGGCTACCCCGGCGAGATTTCGTCCGATCCCGGCACGCGCTGGATGTGGTGGGCGCTGGCAATGATTCCTTTCCTCATCATCGTTTATGACCTGTTCATTGGCTTGAAAAATTCGATCGCCTCGCAGCCCGAAGGTGCCCGGGGATTGATCAGTGCGGCTCGTTGGCTGACGGTGGTGTCCTGGTTGTTCTACCCGGTGGTGTTCGTGCTCCCGATGATCGGGTTCACAGGCGGTGCAGCGACGATTGCTGTGCAGGTCGGCTACACGGTGGCAGACGTCGTCGCGAAGGCCGTGTTTGGCGTGCTGATCTTCATGATCGCTGCGCGCAAGTCCGAGGCTGAAACAGCCGTTCGGTAAACGTTTCGGTGACGGCGGCGGATGGATGCGTCGCCGGCCGTTACCCTGTGCCTCCGTCAATGGAACATCACCATGAGTGCTGAATACGCACGAGCCCGCATCACGGGGCTCGAACCGCGCGCCCGCCAAACAGCATCGGCAACCCGCTGGGCAGCGGTCGCGCCCCACGCAGTTGTGATCGGCGCTGGTTTTGGCGGCATGGCGGCCGCGTTGCGATTGCGGGCCAAGGGCTACCGGGTCACGCTGCTCGACCGTTGTAGCCAGCTCGGCGGTCGTGCCCAAGTGTTCGAACGCGACGGCTTCCGTCACGATGCCGGGCCGACGGTGATCACCGCGCCATTTCTCTTCGACGAGTTGTTTGCATTGTTTGGCGAACGTTTTTCTGACCATGTCGCGCTGGTCCCTCTGACACCTTGGTACCGTTTTTGTTTTGCCGACGGTGACCACTTCGACTACGGCGGCACGCTTGACGAAACGCTGGCCGAGATCGGGCGCATCTCGGCCAGTGACCGGGACGGCTACCTGCGCCTGCTAGAGCATTCCAAACGCATCTTCGACATCGGCTTCACGCAGCTGTCCGACAAGCCGTTCAACCGGCTGCGCACGATGTTGCGCGTGATTCCCAGCCTGGTCCGGCTGCGTTGCGATCGCACCGTCTGGGGTCTGGTGAAAACCTTCCTGAAGAACGACAAGCTGCGGCAGGCGTTTTCAATCCAGCCCTTGCTGGTGGGTGGCAACCCGTTCGACACCACCAGCATCTACGGATTGATCCACTACCTCGAACGGGCCTACGGCGTGTTCTTCGCGATGGGTGGAACCGGCGCCATCACCCGCGCGCTCGGTGCGTTGATGGAACGTCGAGGCGTCGCGGTGCAGCTGGGCCGGACCGTGCGGCGCATCCGCGTCGAGGGTGGCGCAGCCACGGCGGTCGAATTGATCGACGGTGGTGTCTTGGCGGCCGACTTGGTGGTCTCGAACGCCGACGCGGCGCACCTGTACACGTCGATGATCCCGAAGGCTCAGCAAGCCTGGTCGTCTCGGCTCAAGCTGTCGGCGGCAAGTTATTCGATGGGCTTGTTCGTGCTTTATTTCGGCACGCGCAAGACCTTCGCCGACGTGGCCCACCACACCATCTGGCTCGGTGAGCGCTACCGCGAACTGCTCGACGAGATCTTCAACAAGAAGGTGCTGAGCGAAGACTTTTCACTCTACCTGCACCGGCCCACCGCGACCGACCCCAGCTTCGCGCCGGCCGGTTGCGAAAGCTTCTACGTGTTGTGCCCGGTTCCCAACCTGCAGGCCGGCATCGACTGGGCAGCCGAAGGGCCGCGGCTGCGCGACCGCATCGTGGCCGCGCTGGACCGGACGATCCTGCCAGGGCTGGCCGAGACCATCACCGCCGAATTCAGCATGACACCGCGCGACTTCGAGCACGACTACCTCAGCGTCAACGGTGCCGGCTTCTCGGTAGCGCCGCTGTTCAGGCAATCGGCATGGTTCCGCTTTCACAATCGCGCGGAGGGCATCCGCAACCTCTATCTGGTGGGCGCGGGCACGCACCCCGGCGCGGGGCTGCCCGGCGTGCTGTGCTCGGCGAAGGTAGTCGACGCGATGATCCCGGAGGCCGCAATGGTCGTGCAACGTGCGCCCCACAGCGCATGAACGAGATTGCAAGCCCTGAGCCGTCGAGAGCGGTCTACGCAGCCGCCGATGGGCTGCTGGCACGGCGAGGCCACAGCTTTCACTGGGCGCGCAGGCTGCTCAGCGCACGGCATGCCGAGCGCGCGACGCGCCTCTATGGCTTCTGCCGCCGCATCGACGACGTGGCCGACGAGGCCACCGATGCGGTAACGGCGCTAGCGGCGCTGGCCGTGATTCGCCGAGCCCTGCAGACAGGTGACTGCGACGACGCCGGGACGGCCGACATGCTGCAACTCATGCGCACCTGCGGCATCGACCCGGCCGTCCCGCTGGAATTGATTCGCGGCGTCGAAGGCGATTTGGGGGATGTGCGCGTCGCTGACATGAACGAGCTGCTGCGCTACTGCTACCGGGTCGCCGGCACGGTGGGCCTGATGATGACGGCGGCGCTCGATGTGAACACTATCGAGGCGTTGCCGCACGCGATCGACCTCGGCATCGCGATGCAGTTGACGAACATCTGTCGCGACGTGCGCGACGATGCCATCCTGGGCCGGCGCTACCTTCCCGCTGAGTTGGTGGGGCCACTCGAGCCCGCTGCGCTCATCGATCCGACGCCTGCAGTCCGAGCCACTGTCACGGATGCACTGCGCATGCTGCTCGACACGGCCGACCGCCACTACGCCAGCGGCGAGCAAGGCTTGCGCCACTTGCCGGCTGGCGCTCGCACCGGCATCCTGGTGGCCGCGCGGGCCTACCGCGGCATCGGCGCGGTGTTGCGCGAACGTGGGTTCGACTGCTGGTCGTCGCGGGCCGCGGTCAGCGCCGCGGGCAAGGTGGCGATCACGCTGCGTGCACTCGCCAGCACCGCCACTGCGCAGCCCGGCACAGCACGAGCGCCCGTTGCGCTGCCGCACGCGAACTCGCCAAGGCGGCCCGCTGTTGCATGGGCCACGGAGACCAACGTTGCGGACTGATCTCGACCTGGTCGTGCTGGGCGGTGGTTGTGCGGGGCTCAGTTTGGCACTGCGGCTCGCCGAGCAACCCGGCCGGTGCCGGCGGGTGACAGTGCTGGAGTCGCGCCCGGCCTACACCAATGACCGCAGCTGGTGTTTTTGGCGGCTGGGACCGCATCGTCACGAGTCATTGGTCAAGCACAGTTGGTCGCAGGTCGCGGTGCGTTCATCGTCTCGCGCGGTGCTTGTCGACTGTGCCCGCACGCCGTACCAGCTGCTGGAAGCCGGCGCTTTCTACGGCCACGCCGTGCGCGCCATCGAAGCAAGCGACGGCCTGCGATTGGCGCTGGGCGTGACGGTACTGGAGCCGCCAAGGCAGGTGCCGGGCGGCTGGCGCATCGAAACCTCGGCCGGTGTCCTGTCGGCGGCGCAGGTGATCGACACCCGGCCACCGCGTGCACCTCGACGCGGTGACTCGGTGCTGTGGCAGTCGTTCCTGGGCCAAGAACTGGTTTGCGACCGGCCGGTCTTCGACCCCGGACGCGTCGAACTGATGGACTTCGCGCACGATTCGCCGGGGGCAGTCGCTTTTACATATGTGCTCCCGTGGTCGCCGGTTCGTGCGCTGGTCGAAACAACGCTGTTCGATCCAGAACCGCGCGGGCCTGCCGACCTCGCTCGTCGCCAGCAGCAGGCCGTGCAGCGCCTCTGCGGCGATGCGCAAACCCAGGTGGTGCGCACCGAAGCCGGCATCCTGCCGATGGGGATGACGCGCCCTGCCAGGGCACTCGGCTTCGGTCACCTGCACGCCGGGCTGATGAGCGGCGCGGCCCGTCCCGCCACCGGCTATGCGTTCCAGCGCATCCAGCGCTGGGCGGAGCTCTGCAGCGCGGCGCTGCGCCGCGGCCAGATGGCGAGCGCACACCTGCCCGATCCCCTGTTGACGCGTTTCATGGACCGCCTGTTCCTGGATGTGCTGCGCATCCATCCCGAGCGCGGCCCGGAGTTGTTCACTCGTTTGTTCGAGCGCACCGCGACACCCCGCATCGTGCGCTTCCTGAGCGACCGCGCGACCTTGATGGACCGCATCGCGGTCGCTGCGTCCTTGCCCACAGGCTTGTTCCTGCGACAGCTGATGCTGCCCGCGCCGCGCAATGCCTTTCAGACCCAAACACTGTGACGCCGGCATTGCGGACTCAAGGCCGGGTGTTTTGCGGGCTCGCACTGGCGCTGGTCATCGCCAGCTCGTCCGGGCTCAGCCTCGAGCCACGGCACGAACTCCTGGCGATGGGCGCGCTGGTGCTGCTGCTGGGCATGCCTCACGGCGCTTTTGACGTGGTGGTCGCGCGCCGGCTATTCGTTGTCGCTGACCTCAAAGGATGGACGCTCTTCTGGCTGGGCTACGCCGGTTTGTCGGCCGCGGTGGTGGGCTTGTGGCTCGTGGCACCGTCGATTTTCCTGTGCGCGTTCCTGATCGTCTCGGCCTTGCATTTTGGTGGCGATCCCGAAGCAGGCGTTTCCTGGTTCGGGCGTGTCTTGTACGGAGGCGCCGTGATCGTGCTGCCAGCCTTGTTCCACGGCACCGAACTGCGGCGGCTGCTCGGCCTGGTGGCGGGCCCCGCAAGCGCCGCTTTCGTCGTGCCCGTCTTGAGCCAGCTTGCCGGACCCTGGCTGGCCGCGACGGTGCTGGCCTGCGTCCTGCAGGCCCGGACTTCGCGCCTCGCCGCTTGCGAGTCGGCCGCACTGGCCGTGCTCGCGCTGATCGCGCCGCCGCTGGCCGCGTTCAGCGTTTACTTCTGCGCCATGCACAGCCCACGCCACATCCTGAGGACGCTGGCGAGCCTGCCGACCGACGAGGCGCGCGATGCGATAGCACTCGCGCTGTGGCCGACGCTTGCTGTGCTGGGCACCGCGGTTCTGTTTGGTTTTCTGGCGACGAACCTCCCAGTGGAGGCGCGGGTGATGCAACTGGTTTTCGTCGGCCTGGCGGCGCTGACGCTGCCGCACATGGTCCTGCTCGAACGTGCCCGAAGATTGGCGCCCACAGGAATGCATTGACAGTCCGGCTTGCCTCATCTTGCGCTTCACTGCCCCGCTTGGAAAAAAGTATCGCCATTCAATGAAAACCGTCCCTTCCAATGCCGACGCCTCCATCGACGGGATGTACCGGATCGCCACGGTCTCGCGTCTCACCGGCATCCCGGTGCAGACCATTCGAGTGTGGGAGTCGCGCCATGCGGTCGTGCAACCGACACGCAGCGCGGGCAATGTGCGTCTGTATCGGCGCGCCGACATCGAGCGCTTGTTACTCGTCAAGGCCGCTGTCGATGCGGGGCAGGCAATCGGTACGGTGGCCACACTGACCGACCAGCAGATCAAGGCCAGGTTCAAGGATGCGGCTGCGCCGGCGGCGAAGGCCCGTGCGACGAGTTGCAGGGTGCTCGTCTGCGGCTCGGCATTGGCGTCAGTGCTGAAGACGGCATGGAAGGCGCGATCTGATGTGCGGGTCAAGGCCAGCTTGCCCGCGCTTGCCAATGCTGACTTCGGCTCGCTGCCTTCGGTCGATGCCGTTATTGCCGACGTTCCGGTGCTTCGCCACGATCTGCTCGCAGTGCTGAGGCGGTTGCGGTCGGAGAGCAAAGCGCAAGTGGTCATCGTGATCTACGGCTTCGGAAACCGCCAGCTCCTTTCCCGGCTCGACAACGCCAATGTCATCGCATTGGCGGCGCCGGCTGATCCGGCGCAGATTGCCCGCATTTGCCATCTGGGCATGTCGATCGACCCCACGCCTCCGGCAGCCTTCTCGCAGATGTTGATGCAATCGGCGGCGGCCCGGCGCTATGACGATGCGTTTCTACAGCAACTCAGCCACATGCCGTCCAAGGTGCTTTGCGAGTGTCCGAATCACCTCGCCGACTTGCTGAACAAAATCAATGCCTTCGAAAGCTACAGCCTCGAATGCGAGAGCACGAACATCAAGGATGCCGCCCTTCATTCGATGATGTACAGCGCCAGCGGGCATTGCCGCGAGTTCCTCGAAGAAGTGCTCCGGCAATTGCTGGCGCACGAAGGTATTCCGGAACCGAAGAGGTAGCCCCGCAAACTGCGTGCAGGTCTCGAGAAAACGGCCCGCGAGCTTGCGCTTGCGGGCCGTCGACATCAAGGGCGCCTCTGGGCCCCGGGGTCTGGGATGACGGGTCAGGCCGAAGGGAGCAGCACCGCGTCGATGACGTGAATCACGCCGTTCGTGCAAGCGATGTCTGTTGCGACCACGTTGACTGCGCCGTTCAGCTTCACGCCGCCCGTGGTGGTGATCTTCAGCAGCGCGCCGTTGACGGTAGCTGCGGTCTTGCCGTCCATCGTCATCACGTCAGCGGCCATGACCTTGCCCGCCAGTACGTGGTAGGTGAGGATGGCGCTCAGTTTGGGGATGTCCGCCAGCAGGCTTTCTACCGTGCCGGCCGGCAGCTTGGCAAAGGCTTCGTCGCTGGGGGCGAATACCGTGAATGGGCCTGCACCCTTCAGCGTGGGCACCAAGCCGGCGGCGGTAACGGCTGCAGCCAAAGTCTTGAACGTGCCTGCTGCAACGGCGGTATCGATGATGTCATGCATGTGAAATTCCTAGATCGGTAGTCAGTGGACCCTGGTTGGAATGAAGCAGGGTGACAGCACGCGCGCTGGATCGAGTTGGGACCGATCTTGCCGATCGGTTTGGCTCTCACTCGCGCTGTGAACGCAGGCTAAGCGTCTTTCGCTGCAGGCAGGCGAGCAAGGCCTTTGCGCTCTGTGCCCGGTATGGTGCGCGCTCGTGAGCTGCAACGTTGAAGGTCACCCGATGCGCCAAGAGGACATTTGATCGGGG
>JANLUW010000443.1:0-1752 GCA_031363645.1 Rhizobacter sp.
CTCGACGAGCGCAGCCCGGCCTTCGAAGACCACCTCGACAAGCTCGGCCTCGTGCTGCTGCAAAAGCCGGTGGCGGGGGCACGCCCGAGCCGCTGGATCGAGCCGGTGTTGATGGACAGCGCGCTCGCCCACCTCGATGCGCTGGGCACCGGGCCGACCGTGCGCCCGACGATGCTCGAACGCAATGCCGCGCTCGATGCGCTCGGCGTCTCGCGCCGCGCCGGCACGTGGACGCGCCTGATCAGCCACGCGCTGCAACTCTCGGAAGCCGGCTGGCGCGTGCCGGTGCTTTTCCGCGTGCCCGCCTCCGCCGATGCGGTGTTCGCGTTCTACCGCAGCGGCGACCGCGAGGCGCTGCTCGCCGCGCTCGGCAAGCCGCAGGCCTACCCACATGCGGCCGCGCTGATCGCGCACCTCGAATCGTTGATCGCGCGCAGCCGCGACTACAAGCCCCAGCAGCTCGAATCGCTGCTGCCGCGGCTGCAATCCGAGTGCGCAACGCCGCAGCCGTTCGACGAGTTGAAAATCGCCTGCAGCCGTGCACAAGACCGCTGGGAACACCAGGTCGCCGAGCAGGAAACGCTGGCCGGCCTGAACAGCGAACTCGCGTTCCAGGGCTATCCCGACACGTTTCAAAAGGCGCGCCACCTGCAGCGCACGGTCAAGCTCTACGTCGGCCCGCCGAACAGCGGCAAGACCCATGCCGCGTTCGAGCGCCTCGCGCAGGCGCACGACGGCGCCTACCTCGCGCCGCTGCGCCTGCTCGCGCTCGAAGGGCGCGACCGGCTGGTCGCGCGCGGCGTGCCCACGTCGCTCTTGACCGGCGAAGAAAACGTGCCTGCGGTCGGTGCGCGTGTCGTCAGCAGCACGATCGAGATGGTCGGCACGAACAAACCGATCGACGTGGCCGTGATCGACGAAGCGCAGATGATCTTCGACCCCTCACGTGGCTGGGCCTGGACGCAGGCGATCGTCGCGGTGCCGGCCAACGAGGTCATCATCATCTGCTCGGCCTACGCGGTGCCGGCGATCGAGAACCTGCTCGGCCTGTGCGGCGAGCGCTGCACCGTGAAGCACTTCGAGCGCAAGCAACACGTGCAGTTGCTGAAGCAGCCCGTGCCTATCGCATCGCTGATGCTGGGCGACGCCGTGGTCGCGTTCAGCCGGCGCGACGTGCTCACGCTGCGCGACCAGATCGCCGCTGGCGGCCACCCGGTGTCGGTGATCTACGGCGCACTGCCGCCCGAAGTGAGGCGGCGCGAGGCCGAGCGGTTCGCGACCGGCGAGTCTCACATTCTGGTCGCGACCGACGCGATCGGCATGGGCCTGAACCTGCCGATCCGGCGCGTGCTGTTCAGCACGATGACCAAGTTCGACGGCGTCGGCGACCGCACGCTGAGCGAGTCCGAAGTGCACCAGATCGCCGGCCGCGCCGGCCGCTTCGGCATGCACGAAGAAGGCTTCGCCGGCGTGCTCGATGAAGCCGAGCCTGCAGCCGCCCGCATGCTCAAGGAGCTGATTCACAAGACGCCGCGCGCGCCGGCCGATTTCAAGGCGCCGGTCGCGCCCAACGGCTGGCATGTCGACACGATCTCGTCGCGCCTGCACAAAACCAAACTGCGCGACGTGCTCGACGTGTTCATGCAGCAACTCAAGCTCGACGACGCGCACTTCGCGGTCGCCGAGCTGGAGCAGATGCTCGAACTCGCCGAGCAGCTCGACCGCGTCGCGTCGAAACTAACGCTGAAAGAG
>JANLUW010000490.1:0-1650 GCA_031363645.1 Rhizobacter sp.
TGTAGACCTCGTCGCCCACACCGACCGACATGCCGTCCATGATCGCTAGCGTCAGTGGCAAGCGCACCTTCACGCTCATGCCGTAGCCTTCGGCCGAATCGATTTCGACCGTGCCGCCGAGCGCGGTGATGTTCTTCTTCACCACGTCCATGCCGACACCGTGACCCGAGACATCGGTGACGACATCGGCGGTCGAAAAGCCGGGCGCGAGGATCAGGCTCTCCACCTCGGCATCGGTCATCGAATCGGGCGCCTCGATGCCGCGCTCGCGGGCCTTCTTGACGAGTTTGTCGCGCGACAGGCCTTTGCCGTCGTCACGCACTTCGATCAGGATCGAGCCGCCTTGATGCGAGGCCGCGAGCGTGATGGTGCTCTGCTCGGGCTTGCCGTTAGCCAGGCGCTCGACCGGGATCTCGATGCCGTGGTCGCAGCTGTTGCGCACCAGCTGCGTCAGCGGGTCGGTTTTTTTTCGACCAGGCCCTTGTCGAGTTCGGTCGCTTCGCCCTTGGTGACGAACTCGACCTTCTTGCCAAGCTTGGCCGCGAGGTCGCGCAACATGTGCGGGAAGCGGCTGAATACCGTCGACATCGGAATCATCCGAATCGACATCACCGACTCTTGCAGGTCGCGTGTGTTGCGGTCGAGATCGGCCAGGCCGGCGACGAACTGCTGGTAAAGCGCGGTGTCGATTTGCTTGCTGTTTTGCGCCAGCAGTGCCTGCGTGATGACGAGCTCGCCGACCAGGTTGATGAGCTGATCGACTTTTTCGACCGAGACGCACAGCGTCGTCGATTGGAGCGCGGCGGTGGGCGCTTTTTCATTGCGGGCCGGAGCGCGCGCCGTGTTGACGGACGCGTTCGCGGCATCGGCCGAAGCGGCCGGCGTGTCGACGTTCGGTGTCGTGGCGACGCTGCCGGGCGCGCCCGGCGCGTTGTCGAAGAAGCCGTAGCCGCGGTCGCGGTCGGCCAGCGGTACTTCGGCCGGCGCACCCGGCGCGCCGGCATGGAAACCGCAGCCGGCGGTCACCGGCAGCAGCATCACTTCGTCGCGGGCGACGTGGAAGGTGAACAGGTCGAGCAAGTCGGCGTCGGTGCTGGTAGTGACCACGCGAAAGCGCCGGATGCCGTCGCTCGGCTGGCCGCAGTCGATGGCCTCGATCGTGCCGAGGTCGGTGATTTTGTTGAACAGCGCGAACAGCTCGTTGGCCTGCGCCGGTTCTTTGAGCGGGCCCACGCGCACGTCGAGTTCGCGTGCCGGGGCGGTGGCGGTGGCGGTGGCGGTGGCGGTGGATTTCGGTGCGAGCGCTTCGCCGGCCATCTGCTCGGCGGCATCGCGAACGATCGCCTTTTCGATCGGTGCGGTAGCCGCCGGCGCCTGCCCCGAGCTCATCGCCCGGATGCTCGCCTGCACGTCGGCCGTGTCGACCGGCTCGCCGCCAGCGCGCTGGTGGCGTGCGAGCTGAGCGCGCAGCGCATCGCCCGACTGCAGCAGCACGTCGACCATCGCCGTGGTCGGCGTCAGTTCGTGGCGACGCCGCCTTTGACCGAATGCGCGCAGCGAAAGATCGAGTTCAGTTCTTCGTCGTCGGCGGCGGTCAGGTCGATCTCGAGCAGCTGTGTCTCCATGCGGTCGAGGTTCTCGCCCGCTTCT
>JANLUW010000588.1:0-6308 GCA_031363645.1 Rhizobacter sp.
TTGGTCGGGACGACAGGATTTGAACCTGTGACCCCTTGTCCCCCAGACAAGTGCGCTACCAGGCTGCGCTACGCCCCGAACACGTTGGATTATAAAGCGTGATCCGGCCGTCTCTCAGACCAGCAGCAAGCCGCGGATCGACATCAACTCTCGGCGCACCTGCAGCATCGAGAGTGCGACGACCGAGACCTCGAGCTGCGGGAGGTCGCTTGGCCCATCGGCGCTGGCTTGCAAGGCTTCGATCATCTCGTCGAGATCGATCGCATCGGTGGCGATCGCGCCATCGCCGTTGGTTAACGATGGCTGTGGGTGCAGTTGCCCGCGGGTCTGCCCGGCCTCGGTCAGCCGGTTGCGCGCACCACTGATGGTGAAACCCTGCTCGTAGAGCAGGTCGCGAATCCGGCGGATCAGCAACACCTCGTGGTGCTGGTAGTAACGCCGATTGCCGCGCCGTTTCATTGGCTTGAGCTGCGTGAATTCCTGCTCCCAATAGCGCAGTACATAGGGCTTGACGCCGCACAATTCGCTTACCTCACCGATCGTGAAGTAACGTTTGGCCGGGATCGATGGAAGCGATTTCTCCATGAAAATCAATGCGTTCAAGGCAGAAAGCTAAGACTTTACTCGAACTCTTCCTCGGGCGGTATGTCACCCTGCACAACAGCTTTGAGTTTATGGCTGGCGTGGAAGGTGACGACGTTGCGCGCCTTGATCGGAATGGCCTCACCGGTGCGCGGATTGCGGCCCGGGCGCGGTGCCTTTCGGCGAATGTTGAAGTTGCCGAAGCCTGACATCTTCACGTCGGCGCCCGAAACGAGGGTGGTGTGGATCAGGTCGAAAAAAGCTTCGACCATGTCCTTCGACTCGCGTTTGTTCAGGCCGAGGCGCTCGAAAAGCAGCTCAGCCAACTCGGCCTTGGTCAGCGTCGGGGCTTCGAGCGTGGGTAGTGCGATACGGTTGACGATCGGCGTCTCGGCGTCTGAACCTTCGAACAGGTCTTGCGGATCGGTGATGTTCATGCGTCTGCAGCCCTCATGCGCGCAGGCGGACGCCGAGGCGCTCGCCGAGAGTGGCCAGCACATCGGCGACGGCCCTTTCGATACGCTCCTCCGTCAGCGTGACCTCGTCGTCGAGCAATTCCAGGCGGATGCTGAGGCTGCGCTCGCCCGCCTTCATGTCGCCGCTGGGTGCGGTCGGCTTGTAGATGTCGAACAGACGCGCCGACTTGATGAGCGCGGCTTGCTCCGCACCGGCAATCGCTCGCATCAGTGCGTCGTGCGTGACAGCATCGGCTGCAATCACCGAGAGATCACGCCACACCGATTGCTGGCGCTGGACGGGCGTGAGGCTCGGCAGCTCGCGCTGAGCCAGCGCGGCCACGTCGAGTTCGAACAGCATCGGCGCGTGCGGCAACTCGTACGCCTGGCGCCACTTCGGATGCAATTCGCCGGCAAAGCCGATCGCCACGCCGTCGAGTTCGATACGGGCACATCGGCCCGGGTGCATCGCGGCGTGCTCGGCCGCAACGAAGCGCGCAACGCGCGGCGCCAACAACGCCTCGATGTCGCCTTTAAAGTCGAAGAAGTCGACAGGGCGGTCCTTCGAGCCCCACTGCAGCGCATCTGCGCTGCCGTACGCGAGCCCGGCGAGCCGCATCGTCTGGGACACACCGGCCACGCTGACGGGCCCATCGACCGCGCTCGCGTCGCGCGTGAACACGCGCCCGACTTCGAACGCGCGCACGCGTGCGGCCTTGCGCGACAGGTTCAGGCGCAGCACGCCGACCACGCTGCCGATCAAGCTGGACCGCATGACCGCGAGGTGGCTCGCCATCGGGTTCACCAGTTTGATCGGATCCGCATTGCCGGCGAGCTCATGCTCCCAACGCGCATCGACGAAGCTGAAACTAATCGTCTCTTGGTAGTCGAGCGCGGCCATCTGATGGCGCAGCGCATCCAGGCCGCGCTGCGTTTCGCTTCGCACGCGCGGTGCGAACATCGCCAGCGGCGCTGTCGTCGGCAAGCACTCATAGCCGACGAGCTTGATCACCTCTTCGATCAGGTCTTCCTCGATGCCGATGTCGAAGCGCCAGCTCGGCGGGGTGACCGCGATCGTGCCGGGAGCGCTCGTGAACGCGAACCCGAGCCTCTGCATCACGCCTTCGCATTGCGCCTGCGCGATCGGCATGCCGATGACCTTCGCGGCACGCTCGACGCGCAGTGTGACCGGCTTCGCTTGCGGCAAGCTCAGCACCTGGTCGTCCATCGCTCCCGCTTCGCCACCGCAAATGTCGATGATCAGCTGCGTGATGCGCTCGATGTGGGAGGCGGTGAGCGCCGGGTCGACACCGCGCTCGAAACGATGGCCCGCATCGGTCGAAAAGTTGAACCGGCGCGAACGACCCATCACCGCTTCGGGCCACCAGAACGCGGCCTCGACGTAGACGTTCTTCGTGTCGTTGGACACCGCCGTCGCATCGCCGCCCATGATGCCGGCGAGCGACTCGACTGCTGTCGCATCGGCGATCACGCCGACCTGCTCGTCGACCGTGATCGTCGTGCCGTTGAGCAGCTTCAGCGACTCGCCCGGTCGGCCCCAGCGCACGACGAGCCCGTCGTGGATCTTGTCGAGGTCGAAGATGTGCGACGGCTGGCCATACTCGAACATCACGTAGTTCGATATGTCGACCAGCGCAGTCACCGAACGCTGGCCGCAACGCGCGAGGCGATCGGTCATCCACGCGGGCGTGGTTGCCTTCGTGTTCACGTTCTTGATGATTCGCCCGGAGAATCGGCCGCACAGATCGGGCGCCTCCACCTTCACCGGCAGCATGTCGGCAAAGCTCACCTTCACCGGCGGGAACCTCGGCCGCATCAGCGGTGCGCCGGTCAATGCCGACAGCTCACGCGCCACGCCGAAGACACTCAGACAGTGCGCGAGGTTGGGAGTCAGCTTCAGCGTCAACAGCGTGTCGTCGAGCTTCAAATGCGTGCGAATACTTTGGCCCACGACGGCGTCACGATCGAGGATCAACAGCCCGCCGTGATCCTCCGACAGCTTCAGCTCGCGCGCCGAACACAACATGCCCTCGCTCTCGACGCCGCGCAATTGCCCGAGCTTGATCGCAAACGGCTTGCCGCCCTCCTCCGCTGGCGGCAACTCCGCGCCGACCTGCGCGCATGGCACCTTGATGCCGGCGCGCACGTTGGGCGCGCCGCACACGATGTTCAGGATTCGGTCGATGCCGGCGTTGACCTGGCAAACGTTGAGCCGGTCGGCATTCGGGTGGCGCGCGACCGACAGCACTTCACAAACCACGACGCCATGGAACGGCGGCGCCACAGGGCGCGCCTCTTCGACCTCCATGCCGGCCATCGTCAACGTGTCGGCCAGCACTTCGCTGGAAATCGGCGGGTTGCAGAACTCACGCAACCAGGACTCGGGAAATTGCATGTCGTTGTCGACTCGTCAGGGTGTCAATTGAACTGAGTAAGGAAACGCATATCGCCTTCGAAGAACGCGCGCAGATCGCTGACGCCGTAGCGCAGCATCGCGAGCCGGTCGATGCCCGAGCCGAACGCAAAGCCGACAACGCGCTCGGGGTCGAGCCCCATGTTGCGCACGACGTTCGGGTGCACCTGACCGGAGCCCGAGACTTCGAGCCATCTGCCTTCGAGCGGCCCGCGCTCAAACATGATGTCGATCTCGGCGCTCGGCTCGGTGAAGGGAAAGTAGCTTGGCCGGAAACGCAGCTTCAGCTCGGTCGTTTCGAAGAAGGCTTGGATAAATTCGAGGTACATCACCTTCAAATCTTTGAAGCTGACGTTCTCGCCGATCCACAGGCCTTCGACCTGGTGGAACATCGGCGAATGCGTGGCGTCGCTGTCGACGCGGAAAGTGCGACCTGGCACGATCACGCGGATGTCGGGCATCGTCGCCGAGCCAGCGTGCTTTGTTGCATGCGCCCGCGCGTAGCGCACTTGCATCGGCGAGGTGTGCGGGCGCAGGTTCAGGTACGCACCGTGAGCGTCCTCGATGTCGACGTAGAACGTGTCCTGCATCGAACGCGCGGGGTGGTTCTCGGGGTTGTTCAGCGCGGTGAAGCTGTACCAGTCGGTCTCGATCTCGGGGCCGTCGGCCACGTCGAATCCCATCGAACCAAAGATCGCCTCGATGCGCTCGCGAGCGCGCGAGATCGGGTGAAGGCCGCCGCCCGCGCCGCGCTTGCGGCCGGGCAGGCTCACGTCGAGCGCTTCGCCTTTGAGCTGGGTCTGCAGCTCGGCGTCCGCCAACGCGTCGCGGCGGGCGTTCAGCGCGGCTTCGATCTGCGTCTTGGCGGCGTTGATCAAGGCGCCGCGCGCCTTTTTGTCATCGGGCGACAAGGCCCCGAGCGCCTTCAGCTGCTCGGTAATGCGGCCGGTTTTGCCGAGGTAGCGGGCCTTGGCATTTTCGAGATCGGCAGGCGCAGTGGCACCTGCAAAATCGTCTCGCGCTTGCTGCACCAACGGGCTGAGGTCGTTCATCTGATCACTGCTTCTGCACAATTAAAAAAGGCCGCACACGAGGCCGGCCTTTGGAAGCTCACCCGAACGACGCCACCGCCGACCGGGTGTGCCGCGAGGCAGAGCGCGCGAGCACTGTGCCGATCACGACATCAGACGAGCTGGGCCTTCACCTTGTCGACGATGCTGGCAAACGCTGCCGGATCGTGGATGGCCATGTCGGAGAGAACCTTGCGGTCGATCTCGATCGACAACTTTTTCAAGCCGGCCATGAACTTGCTGTAGGTGACGCCGTGGCTGCGGCTGCCGGCGTTGATCCGCGCAATCCACAGGTGGCGAAAGACGCGCTTCTTGGTCCTGCGGTCTCGGTAGGCGTACTGCCCGGCACGCATGACTGCTTGCTTGGCAATGCGGTAGACATTCTTGCGGCGGCCACGGTAACCCTTGGCGAGTGCGAGAACTTTTTTGTGACGAGCGCGGGCTGTTACACCACGTTTGACGCGAGGCATGTTGTGTCCTTTCCTTGAAGCGGGTTAGAGGCCAGCGAAGGGCATCATCTGCTTGATGTGCCCCATGTTGGTCTCGTGCACGGCGACAGTGCCACGCAGGTGGCGCTTGTTCTTCGTGGTCTTCTTGGTCAGGATGTGGCGCTTGAACGCCTGGCCCCGTTTGACGGTGCCGCCTGGTCGAACGCGAAACCGCTTGGCTGCGCTTTTCTTGGTCTTCATTTTGGGCATGTGATGCTCCTTCTTGGTTGCTCCTGCAGGCGCCAGCAAAACCCATGCTGTCTTGTAAGCCTGCAGTCGCTTCTGACAACGCATTGGCGACCAAACCAACGTGTTGAATTTCGATAACTCCTACTTCCGCTTCGGCGCCAGCACCATGATCATCTGGCGCCCTTCGAGCTTGGGCATGTGCTCGACCACCGATACATCGGCCAACTCGTCGCGAATGCGCTCGAGCAGCCGCATGCCGATGTCTTGGTGCGTAATTTCACGGCCGCGGTAACGCAGCGTGACTTTGCCCTTGTCGCCGTCTTCTTCGATGAAGCGGCGCAGGTTGCGCATCTTGATTTTGTAGTCGCCTTCGTCGGTACCGGGCCGAAACTTGACCTCTTTGACCTCGACCACCTTCTGCTTGCTCTTGGCCTCGGCCGCGCGCTTTTGGTCCTGGTACTTGAATTTGCCGTAGTCCATCAGTCGGCAAACCGGCGGATCGGCCTGCGCGACGATCTCGACCAGGTCGACATCGGCTTCGCCCGCGAGGCGCAATGCCTCCGTGATGCTCACGATGCCTAGTGGTTCGTTCTCGGGCCCGTTCAAACGGACTTCAGGCGCCATGATTTCGCGGTTCAGGCGGTGCTTGCGCTCTGCGTTCGGAGTACGGCGGTCAGCAAAAGTAACGATGGTCAAAACCCTTCAATAGACTCCAAGGCAGCGGAGCCCGATAAAAAATGAATGTGCGGCCGAGGTGCAAAGGCGTTTTCACGCGCGTTTCAAACCTTGTGGGCGACGTCAGCGGCGATCTTCTGTGCGAAGTCGGCCACTGGCATGACACCGAGGTCCAGGTTGCCTCGGGCGCGCACCGCAACGGCCCCGTTTGCCATCTCCTTGTCACCCACCACAAGGATGTACGGAACCTTTTGTAAAGAATGCTCCCGTATTTTATAGGTTATTTTCTCGTTACGCAAATCCGAGTTCACCCTAAACCCTTGTTTTTTCAGGGCTTGTGTTACTTCGCGGGCATAATCCGATTGACCTTCGGAGATGTTCAGCACCACGATCTGTACCGGCGCCAGCCACAATG
>JANLUW010000567.1:0-2836 GCA_031363645.1 Rhizobacter sp.
TGACCAGCCGGACTGCCTCCAGCTTGAACTCCAACGTGTACCGAGCGCGGCGCGCCGTGTCGTCTTTCCTGCCCATGATCACTTCTCCGTTTGCTGAATTTGAACATCAGCTACGGAGTACGTTTTTCGGGGACAAGGTCACTCATCGGGCATCGTCACGCTGCGACCCTGTCTGTTTGCCAGGCTGTTCCATCGCGTTTGCTCGGACCGGTTGAAGTGAAACATCGCGTGTGCGCGCACAGTGGCCTTGCCCTCGAGCTGCTCCATCATCTTCAGCGCCTCTTCCGAGAACAGGAAGTTGGTGACCGGGTTCCGTTCGACCCCTTGTACCGACACACCAAAAGCGCCATGGAATTCGTTGGACACTTTGATCAACTCCATCTTCGCCCCGTCTGCGTTCTCGGCGTACCCGATCCAGGCGATGTAGGTCTCACCTTCTCCAGTCGCTCCGTACGCGACCGTCGTTGTCCAAAGTCTCATGATCAATGCTCCGTGGTTCAGGTTCGCTTGCTTGCGCTTCAGGCCTGTGGGCGGGAAGGCGTCTCGGTGACAGCTTCTCTGCTCTGACTGCCGGGCCCCGTGCGTCGACCGCTGCCCTGGGACCCGACCTCGCTCATCGCTCGTGCGGATACCGCGGCGTCCAGACATTGGCCGCCGTGTGGAAGCACGCATGCGCCGGAAACCGCAGCGCCGCCTCCCGCAGCGCATGGCTGGCCGCGTCGCGGCAGATCGCCGGAAACACCTTCTCGATCTCCTCCAGCGTCGCGCCATCGGCCAGCCGATTGAACAGTTCCGCGACCGGCACCCACGAGGCATCGAACGCGGATGCGCGAATCGGTGGCAGCGTCTCGGCAACATCCACGTCGGCATCTGCAAGCGCAAGAG
Source organism: Rhizobacter sp. (assembly GCA_031363645.1). GTDB lineage: Bacteria > Pseudomonadota > Gammaproteobacteria > Burkholderiales > Burkholderiaceae_C > LMDS01. Next base: position 886 of record JANLUW010000567.1, read on the forward strand.
ACCTGAACACATCGTCGAGGCCTTGCGCATCCCCCGCCGGGAACTCCCCACCATGCCGGTCGGGGCCGGAGGCAGCGAGCTTGGCCACAACGTTTGCTGCGGCCTCGCCTTCCGCCGACCCCGTCACCCTCAACCACTCGCCCAGCACGCTGCGCAGGCACGGCTCGCACAGGTCGATCTCGACCCGGTTCCCATCGCCGAAGATCGAGGCGTACCCCGCCTCGAATCCGATCGACGTCATCAGCTCGAAGTCGCCGCCTTCGCGCTGGACTGCCTTGCCGCAGCGATCGCAGACGATCTCGTAGACGACCGTTTTCGGCTCGACCGTGGTTCGTTGCATGGATCTCTCCTCGTCTGGTAGGTTCGCTCGCTCACAACCGCGGCCACTCGCACGCAGCCGCGATCCGTTCCCGCTCCCGCGCATCCTGTGCGGGCGGGACTTCCTCGCCTTGCAGCATGCGCAACGCTCGTGTGTGCATCAGGTCGCGAATTTCCCGTGGTAGTCGCGGCGGCGGATAGTGGCAGTTGATCTCGTCGAGTTCCGCGCACCATGCAAACCACCGCGGCGATCCGTGACTGTCAAGCGCCTGCACTTCAGAAGGTTGCGCCAAAGCGCCCCTCACTCCCTCGGCCAACTCGCGATATCGGCTGGCCACATCGGGCGGCATCGCAATCTTGCCCGCGTTGCAGACCTCGAAGAGGAACTGGTCGACCGCAGGCGCGAGCACATCGATGTCCTTCATCGCCGCTTCCTTGCCGGCCGCCTCGTCGCTGAACCGGCCCGCCATGAAGTCACGAAGTCGCTCGGGCCGTCCTTGGCAGCCGGCCCGCAGCAGTTCACCCGCAGCGACCGTCGCACCGGCGCCGCGCTCGTGCCAAGCGACGAGCAAGGCGTCATCGCCGTCGCCCCCGTCCATGTGCGAGAACGCGTACCAGGGTGACCCACTCCAGCGCAGGTAAGCCATTCAATCGGCTCCAGGCACCAGTGGCTTCGGCTCGGCGAGCCGGACCGCCACGCCGCCACCCACCGCGCTCGACAGCCGCACGACCTGCGCACCGAACTCGACCCCTGCCGGCCCGCCGATGCGGACCCGAAGGTCATACGGTGCAGGCGCAGGCACCCAGTCCTTGTCGTCCCGGTAGGCGACGACACCGTGCTGATCCGGCAGGATGTCGGTCACCAGCCAGCCGACCAGGTGCGAGTAGAACGCGTCCGACGTGATCGTGAACCGGAACCTGTCCCGGTCCACCTCGACCCGGAACAACCCGTCGGGCAGGCACGAGCCGGTGTGCTTAAGGTACTTCTCGAGGATCTGAACCGGGTTCGCCGGATCCGTGTCGTCCCCGGCGTCGTGCCGAATGCCGAACAGGGCGCCGATTCCGGGCACGGGGCCTGTTCGCTGCAAGCGAGTCAGCCCGGCGCGCTCCGCATGCCCGCTCAATTCCTCCACGTTCTCGCGCGAGAGCCCCTGCCGCCCCGCGCACACCACCAGGCGCGCGCAGTCGGCGTCGAACAGATACGGCATGTCGTCGAGCGCGACCCAGGCGCGCCCGGGATCCCAGCTCGATGCCAGCCACGCCAGGACCTCCCGCTGACGCTCGTGCGTGAGCACCGTCGTCTTCCCTGCCGTGTACACGTTGTCGTCACGCTGTCGGGCGACCCACGGCGTGCACCCGACAACCCGCGCGCCGATCACCGGCCCGAGCATCTCGACCATCTCCTGCTGGGAATGGTGGACGCGCCAGCTCGACGAGACCACGACCTCGACCGCCGGCCACGCGTCCAGCCACAGCGCCAGGCGGGGCACCCGGACGAACAGCAGGTCGGGCTGGTTGTTCGGGTGCAGCACGCCGTCGAAGTCGAGGAACAGGATCACCCCTGGCCCCCGTGTACTTCCAGGTCCTGCCTTGCCCGGCACGACGCGCACAGCGTCACGATCCAGCCTGAGCG
>JANLUW010000587.1:0-1743 GCA_031363645.1 Rhizobacter sp.
ATGAACTCGATGCGCTCGATCAGGTCCATGTCGAGCGGAAACTGGCGCCCGAAGGGCCCGGAGTCGAAGGTCGGGTCGTTGATTCGGTTGCCGTTGATGGTCACCAGCACGCGAGTGTTGAAGTCGCCAGGCAGGCCGAAGCCGCGTGTGCCCAGATAGTTGTACTGGCGGTCGTAGGTGGCATACACGCCGGGCAAGCTCGCCAGCGCCTCGTCCAGCGTGCGCCAGCCGAAGGCCTTGATCTCTTGGCGGGTGATGACGCTCACCGCCGCGGCGACTTCGTTTTGCTTCTGCTCGTACTTGGAGGCGCCAACAATGCTGATATCCAGCAGCTGTTCCAGGCTTAGGGATGTGAGGTCCGTGGGCTGTGCGGCGAAGGCTGGGTAGGCCGCCGTGAGCGCCGCGCAGAGCAGCATGGGCCGCAGCAAGCGCTCGTGGGATCGCGAGACGTCCGTACTGGCGCTGGAAGGGCGTTGCAGGCTCATGTTGCTCTCACAAAATTGTGCTGGGTTGACTTCTGCCTGGGCCGCAGCGGACGCCGGAATGAGCCAATGCCCGATTCGTGCTTCGTTATCGACCGGTCGGCGACCCACTTGAGTCGAGGCCGGATATCGGCGGCCCGCCAACGCGAGCCACGCCCCCTGCGCCAGGGTGTGCCGGGATTAACCTCTGGAACCGCGAATTTTCGGTGGCGTGTGCGGTTTGTCCGCGACGGATTCCCCGCTGCGGCCTGCCAGGGCGTGCCACCGCGCCTTGGAACCGTGCGCGAACCTGCCGCAGCGGCGGCAATTTCAGCGTTGCGCAGTTGTCTGCCGAACGACCGCTTCGACCATGACGATGGTCAGCTGACGGGAAGATCGAACACCTTTTGTGGCCGGGTGTGTGAGGTCACGAACGGCCGCTTCGTGGAAGCGAAACTCGAGAAGCCTGCGCTGGGCATCAGACAGCTTTGGAGAAGCATGACGGGCGGGTATGGGTCGATAGCGCCACTTCGTGGATTTAGGGAGCGGTCATTGGGCTTGCATGTCTTGGCTGCACCGTCGATCAGCCCCAAAGTTGGGGACGAATGGCAGGTTTATGCGTGGAGCGGTCGGCCACCACAGCGGTGCCCAAATGACGGCTTTCTGCCGCTGCCGACATTCGTGCACGAAATCTGACTGACTGCAACCAGTCTGCAGCCACCCTTCGGATCGAACTGAAGATGAGCGCTCGCCTGCAGATTCAGTTCACGGCCGAGCCGGCAGCTAAGACACCATCGACGTGCAGCGAATCTCCAAGCGGCAAGGGCCTGGGGAAACGCGGCTCCATGGTCAACGTTCGAGGTTCGGCCCTCGAGTCTCTTGCTCGACGAGCTTGATCTTTTCGGACGATACCGCCATCTCTTTCGTGCGGGCCGCTCCAGCTGCCACGACCGGCATCTCAGCGACGTACCTGGAAACGGCATGCGCCAGGTCGCAGTCAGATTTATCGCCCGACGCAGCCAAGGCCCGCGCTATCTCTCGCCATGCCCCGACCGCCGCCGCGCGACTGGCCATAGTCTTTGCACCGAGCTTCGTCGTCGGCCGGCTCGTGCGCGGCCGCCCGTCCTCCTTTGCCTTTATGCGCCACAGCGGCTCAAAGTTGCGGATGCGCCCTCGCGTCGCCTGCCGCGTTGCCTCGGCCTCGACACCGTGGCCGCGCAACTTCTCGGCTAACGTCTCCCGCCATCGGTGCAGATCGGCCTTGCGCGGGTTCAACCGCTTG
>JANLUW010000142.1:0-11111 GCA_031363645.1 Rhizobacter sp.
TTCGGCGTCGCGCTGCCGGGCTCGATGTCGTAGGCGTTCAGGATGAAGCCGAAGTCGCGATCGACCTTGAACTGCTTCGGGTCCTTCGGGTGCAGATGGCGATGGGGATGATGGGTTTGTTCATCGTGCACCCGAAGGACCCGAAGCAGTTCAAGGTCGATCGCGACTTCGGCTTCATCCTGAACGCCTACGACATCGAGCCCGGCAGCGCGACGCCGAAGGTGAACACGATGCTCGATTTCAACTTGTGGACGTGGAACAGCCGCGCGTTCCCCGGTATCGACCCGTTCGTCGCGCGCACCGGAGAACGCGTGCGCATCCGCGTGGGCAACCTCACGATGACGAACCACCCCATTCACATGCACGGACCGCACTTCGAGGTGTTCGGCACCGACGGCGGCTGGGTGCCCAAGAGCGCGCGCTGGCCGGAGGTCACGACCGACATCGCCGTCGGCCAGATGCGCGCCTTCGAGTTCGACGCGCTCGCGGGCGACTGGGCCATCCACTGCCACAAGTCACACCACACGATGAACGCGATGGGCCATTCGGTCCCGACCATGATTGGCGTGGACCACAGGGACGTCGCGAAGAAGATCTCGAGCCTCGTGCCCGACTACATGGTGATGGGCGACAAAGGCATGCACGACATGGCCGTAATGGAGATGCCGTTGCCCGATAACACACTGCCGATGATGACCGGCACCGGGCCTTTCGGGCCGGTGGGCATGGGTGGCATGTTCAGCGTGGTCAAGGTCCGCGACGACATCGGGCGCGGTGACTTCAAGGACCCGGGGCCGTACAAACACCCAGCGGGAACGCTCGCGAGCGAATACACGGCCGAGATGCCCGAGACGGTCCGCACGCCCGCGCCACGAGCCGATGCCGACACCCTGCAAGTCCGCAAACCCACCGGCCACCAAGGCCATTGAAGGAAGCCCAAATGAAACTCGCTCATCTCCTCGCTGCCGCGGCGCTTGCTATGACTGCCTCGGCGCACGCTCAATCGAATGCCAGTGACCATGCGTCGCATCATCCGGCCGCCACAGCTTCTGCGAGCGCCGCTCCAACTTCGACTGAGGGTGAGGTTCGAAAGGTCGACAAGGACCAAGGGAAGGTCACGCTCAAACACGGCCCCATCGAGAACCTCGGCATGCCCGGCATGACGATGGTCTTCAAAGCCGCCGACCCGAAAATGCTAGATACCCTGAAGGCTGGCGACAGGGTGAAATTCGCTGCCGAGAACATCAATGGCGCGCTGACCGTGACGGCGATTGAATCGGCAAAATAGTTCTTGAGCCTCCACTGACCAACATCTGAATTCTATGAACAAGACCCTGTACACCATCGCCCTGCTCGTCACGGCTGCTGCGACAACCACTGCCTTCGCGCACGCGAAGCTGCAGAAGTCCGAGCCGGACAACGGGTCCACCGTCGCGGTTGCACCCGCAGCGGTAAAGCTCCACTACAACGAGCCCGTCGAGGCTGCCATGAGCAGCGTGAAGTTCACCGGTTCTGGCGACGTGGTCGTCCAGGCCGGAATGCCGACGCTCGCTGAAGGCGACGACAAGACCTTGGTCGTGCCCGTTCCCAAACTGCAAGCGGGCGACTACCGTGTGGAGTGGTCCACGATGGGCCGCGACGGCCACCACACGAAGGGCGAAGTGCGATTCACGGTGAAGTGATGGCGCAGGACCTGCTCGGTCAGCTGCTGCTGGCCGACGTCGTGGCCATCAACGCCGGAGTCTCTCTGACGCTTGCATCACTGGCATCCAATGAGTGGCTCTGCGACGCCGACTCGACGTGGAGCGACACTGCCCGCACACGGGGAAGGCTGGCATGCCGTGCCGGGCTGGTGGTCACGTTTCTGGGGCTCGTCTGCGCGGTCTGGTTTCAAGCGGCGGTGATGGGCGATACGCCGCTCTTGCAAGCAGGCTCGACAGCATGGGTTCTCCTGCGCGACACCCACTTTGGTCACGCCGCGGTGGCGGGAGGGATCGCCTGGGCGGTGGTCGCCGGGCTCAGCTGGAGCGCAGAGCATCGCGGGCGGGCACGCCTTCGGTCCGCCGCATTTGGACTGGCGGCTTTGGTGTGGAGCCGAAGCGTGGTCGCGCATGCTGGCTCCCAGGGGGACCTCTCGGTGGACGTCGCCATCGACGCCGCCCATATGGTCGCGGCATTGCTCTGGGTCGGGATGGTGCTCTTTGCGGCCGCGGTTCGGCTGCCCCCAGCGGGGGCGCCAATGCCGCATCGACTTGATGCCACCCAGTGGGTCGCCTCCTTGAGTTCAACAGCCACGGTAGCCTTGGTCGTTGTTGTGGGCACCGGCATGTTCAAGGTATGGAGAACCGGACTCGGCCTGATGGATCTGGTGCCGTCGGAATACGGCTTGGCGCTCAGCAGCAAGGTCGCGCTGGTGGCCGTCGCCGCGGCGCTCGGAGGATTCAATCGCGTTCGAGTCTTGCCTGCGCTGTTCGACGACCTGCGCGCCGACATCGGCGACGCCTCGCGTCGGCCGTGGCGCCAGCGCCTGAAAACCGTCTTAAGTTTTGAGGCGCTCGTGCTCCTGCTGGTCTTGGTCGCTGCGGCCGTACTTGCCGGCACGGAGCCACCGAACGCGTGAATGGTGACGGGACCCCTGTAGTTCGGGGCGCGTCCGGGACGCCCGAGCGCAAGCCGTCGATGTTTTCTTTGGCAGTCAGAGTGAGCAGCGCGAACACATTGGGGGCGACAGTCGATGCGCCGCAAGCGCGAGTGCGGTCGTCCCGCCGCCACACCCGACAATGTCCCATGAAGGGACCGACCACATCCTCCCTGCGCGCGATACCCCGAGGCGTCTGGGTACTCGGCTTTGTCAGCATGTTGATGGACATCTCGTCGGAGATGATTCACAGCCTGCTGCCTCTGTTCCTGGTCACGGTGCTGGGGAGCAGCGTCTTCGCTGTCGGATTGCTCGAGGGGCTGGCGGAGTCGACGGCGCTCGTCGTCAAGGTTTTCTCAGGCGCACTGAGCGACTACCTCGGCCGACGCAAGGGCATTGCATTGGTCGGTTACGGACTGGGCGCCGTCAGCAAGCCGATGTTCGCCTTGGCAGCGAGTTTCGGATTGGTCGTGACGGCTCGTCTCGTCGACCGCGTTGGCAAAGGCATACGGGGCGCTCCTCGGGATGCCTTGGTTGCAGACCTCACACCCAAAGAAATGCGTGGCGCGGCATTCGGCCTGCGGCAATCGTTGGACACGGTCGGTGCGTTCATCGGGCCACTGGTCGCGGTGGGTCTGATGCTGCTGTGGTCCAACGACTTTCGGGCGGTGTTCAGGGTGGCGACGGTCCCGGCGTTTGCGGCCGTCGCTCTGCTTTACCTCGGCATCCTCGAGCCCGCGTCGGACCCGACCCGTGTCCCGAAGAATCCAATCCAACGCGACAGCCTGAGACGGCTTTCATCGGCCTACTGGTGGGTCGTCGCGCTGGGAGCGGCCTTCACGCTCGCGCGATTCAGTGAAGCGTTCCTTGTCCTGAGGTCGCAGCAAATTGGAATCCCGACGGCACTGGTGCCATTGGTGATGGTGGTCATGAGCTTGGTCTACTCCGCCACCGCCTACCCGTTCGGCAAGCTGTCGGATTCGATGAGCCATGGTCGCCTGCTCGGTTGGGGGCTTTGTGTTCTTGTCGCCGCGGACCTCATCTTGGCGCGCGCGGCCGGCCTCGTTGGACTGTTTGTGGGTATCGGCCTATGGGGGGTCCACATGGGGATGACCCAGGGGCTCCTCGCCACAATGGTTGCCGACACGGCGCCTGACGACCTTCGCGGCACTGCGTACGGCGTCTTCAATCTCGCCAGTGGGCTGGCCATGCTCTTTGCCAGCATCCTTGCGGGCCTGTTGTGGGAAGCAGTTGGCTCCGCCGCAACCTTTTACGCGGGAGCAGCATTTTGCGGCGTCGCGCTCGTCCTGCTGGGCGCGCGTCGACTCCAGGCGTCCGCTCCCGTCGCCGAGCCTCGCTCAGACTGAAACAAGCCAATGGATTGACTGACTGACCTCGGAGGGAGGACGGGCCAAGACCACCTACTCGTAGACGTAGAGGCGCTCAACTGTGCCGCGAGTCAACGGATGTCGTGAGAACTCTTGCCGCTCTGACCGCGGGCGGTCTCGCGGCTTGAACGCGATGTCGACTGGCGCGGTTCAGCCCCCGTTTTTTCAGTGCCCCTGGTCGACCGCGTTAGAGGCTCGTCAAGGGCGCCGGACGTCGGCAATGAAGGGTCGGGGCGACTGCGGCTTCTGGCAACGCGGGACATTGTGGAAGTTTCTCAAGGTATGCCTGCACTGTGGTGCGGGCCCGTGTGAGGCGGAGGACCGACAGGTCAGTCGCGATGCCACCGACGCGCGTCACCGTCGTCGCGGCCATGTTCGCCGCGCTCCCAACGGTGCTCGTCGTGTTCACGGCGAGCGTGCTCCCAACGAGCGCGCTCGAACTCGCGATGCTGCTCCCAGCGTGAGTTGCGTTCCCCATTCCAGGCGCGGTAAGGGTCTGCGCGATACGGCACTTCATAGACCGGCTGCTCGTTGGAGTAGAAAACCTGCGGGGCAACGTAGACAGGCGGCGCTTCGTAGGCAGGCACGGGTGCATAGCGCACCACGGGCGCCGGCGCGTAGTACACCTGCTGCGGCTCCGAGACGTAGTAGCCGCCATTCGTTACGACAACACCCGGAACGGGCAAATTGATGCCGACGGACCAGTGCGTACCGGCGTGCGCCGCAGTGGCACCAAACAGCGCCACACCGGCGGCGAAAATGATTGAGAGGGGACGGAACAATGCCTGACTCCTTGTCGGGGCGTGCTTCGAATGCGCACAACCTAACAACGCATGGGCGCCGCCGTCGTTGACCAGAGTGGGCGCCCAGTCGCGACGCTGCATTTGCTTGCATCCTTGCCGCGAAGGCAAATGTTGAGGTCTCAAGAAAAACAAGCTGCGATGGACTTGGCGGATGTCGTTCGGTACGTCCGCGGGCGAGCCCTGCAATGCCGTTTCGCCGACGCGCAACCCTCGGCCTGAGCAGCAGCGGCAGTCAAGGTGACCCGTTATCGCAAGCGCGGCGCGGTAACCCTGATCCTATCCACTAGGATAGGAGACGCCCCATGACCAAAGAGCCCCACATCCACGAGTCCCACACTACCGTCGTCAAGCGCTTGAAGCGCGCGAGCGGTCACCTGATCAAGGTGATCGAGATGATCGAGGTCGGTCGACCGTGTCTCGACCTCGCGCAGCAGTTGCACGCCGTAGAGAGCGCAATCCATGAGGCGAAGAAGGCGCTCATCCACGATCACCTCGACCACTGCCTGGATGCGGCTGTCGTCTCGACGGGCAAGGCGGCGCGCGCGCCCATCGACGAGTTCAAAGCGATCGCACGCTACCTGTAGGAGGGCGCGCGATGGAAAACTTCAGCCAACTCCTTCAGTCTGGCAACGCCTGGATCTTCATTCCCTCGGCGATCCTGCTCGGCGCATTGCACGGGCTCGAACCGGGCCACTCCAAGACAATGATGGCCGCCTTCATCGTCGCGGTGCGCGGCACCGTGGGCCAGGCGGTGCTGCTCGGCCTTGCGGCGACCTTGTCGCACACGGCCGTCGTCTGGGCGGTCGCGATGGGCGGCCTCTACTTCGGTCGCAACTGGAGTGCCGAGGCGACCGAGCCGTACTTTCAGGTCGCTTCGGCGGTGCTGATCATTCTGATCGCCGTGTGGATGCTCTGGCGCACCTGGCGCGAGCAGCGGCGCGAGCGCATAGAAGCGGACCACGATCACGGCCATGGCCACGGGCATGGCGAGGAACGGCGCCGGATCGACACCGGCCACGGCATCGTCGACCTCGAAGTCTTCGAGGACGGCGTGCCGCCACGATTTCGCGTCCGGTTCGAGGGCAAGTCCACCGTCCCGCAGGGTCAGAACGTCCGTGTCGAAACCGTGCGGCCCGATGGCGCGCGTCAGGCCTTCGTGCTGGCGAGCAAGGGCAGCTACCTCGAATCGGTCGACGAGATTCCGGAGCCGCACGAGTTCACCGCGCGGCTGTCGATCGGCCACGGCGACCACACGCACGACTTCGACGTCGAGTTCGTCGAGCACGATCATGGCCAGGCGCACGACCACGGCGGTCTCGATGTCTCCGATCCTGGCTTCCAGGACGCGCACGAACGCGCGCACGCGAACGACATCAAGCGTCGCTTCGCGACCCGCACCGTCACCACCGGCCAAATCATCGGCTTCGGGCTGACGGGCGGCCTGATTCCCTGCCCGGCGGCGATCACCGGGCTGCTGCTGTGCCTGCAGCTCAAGCGCTTCACGCTCGGTGCGTCGCTGGTGCTGTGCTTCAGCATCGGCCTCGCGATCACGATGGTCGCCGCCGGCGTCGTGGCGGCGCTGGGCGTGAAGCATGCATCCAGGCGTTTCGCTGGCTTCGGAACTTTCGCGCGCCGCGCACCTTATGCGTCGAGCGCGCTGATCATCGCGGTCGGGCTCTATATGGGCTACCAAGGCCTGCATGCGTTGCAGACCGGCGGGCACAGCACCCCCGTTGCTGGTCAAGTGTTCAGCCGTTCGACGACGACTTGAGTCGCTCTGATCGCGAGCCCACCTTGAGGACGAGCATCATGTGCATCGGCACTGACACCGAATTCGCGCCGGGCTAGACGAGCGCAGCCATGTAGAGCTGGAAGGCGAACCATGCGAGCAGGCCGGTGGCGAGAAGAACTGTCGCCCACGCAAGACTCGTCAGAAGTCGGCGCATGCGCCCACGCCGGTCCGGGCCGGCGTCACGAACACTCCGGGAGCCATGCATGTCCAGCACCCTTATCAAAGTCCAACACGACGAAACGCGCTGGAGCCGGGACTCGAGATCACGGTCGATCTGCGCAGCCATGGTCTGTTGTGCTGGCCTCGCCCGGGCTGACGCGGGCACTGCACTGCGGCATGCTCGTCGTTCGCACCTTGCGAGGGTTGAAGACCGTCACCGCGCAAGCGCGACACCAAAGGCAAAGTCATCGAAGGCCGTCACGCTGTCGGCCTTGGTCCAGACGCCCACTGCACCAGCGCCTGCAATATGGGCGTCCTCGAATGCGATTGCCCTTGCCATCGAACAACACTCGAATGCTCGTGCCCTTGAACTCCACGCGCAGCACATGCCAGGCATTGGCCGTCACCGGTGCATCGACGTACTTCAGCGTTCTGCGCGAGCCACCTTCGCTGTAGTAGAGCGAGACGTTGCTCTCCAGGGCGTTGGCACGAACCACGTAGTAGTTGTTGCCGTCCTTCCAGCGACAGACGATGCCACCTGCCTGTTCTTCGCGGCCACGAATCGGCTTGAACTTCACTTCGACGAAGCCGTCCTGGACAGCGGTGCCGTTCCGGACGCACCAGGGGAAGTCGCCGGCACCCGATTTCCACATCCGGTAGGGCGTCCGGCCGAAAATTCAGAGGTCCGACATGAACATTGACGCACGGCCACGCTTGGCCATCCTGTATCCCGGCGACCGTGCAGTCCGTAACCGCGCAGACCCTGCGGAGAGCCGGTTCCTGAAGCTGTTCGATGCGTTCGAGAGCGCCGGTGTGGCGGCCGAGCCCGCGATCTACAACGACGACTTCCGCGACGAGGTGTTGCGGCAGCTGCTTCAGGTGCATGGCGTACTGGTCTGGCACAACCCCATCGAAGGCGGGCGCGACCGCAGTCAACTCGACGAGATGCTGCGAGAGGTGGCTGCGCACGGCGTCTTCGTCAGCACGCATCCGGACACGATCCAGAAGCTGGGGACCAAGGACGTGCTCCTAGAAGTACGCGATCTACCGTTCGGCACCGACGTGCATCGCGTCGACACTCTCGCGCAGGCAGAGACTGAGTTGCCGGGCCGGCTGGCCATTGGCGCGCGCGTGCTGAAACAACGTCGCGGACACAGCGGCATCGGCATCTGGCGAATCGAGCAGCGCAGCGCCGATCGCTATGCGCTTCGGCATGCACCGCGTGGCTCCGCAGAAGAGATCGTGGAATTCGGCGGTGTCATCCAGCGGCTCGCCCCGTACTTCGAGAACGCGGACCACATGATCGATCAGGCCTGGCAACCTCGCATGGTCGAAGGAATGACGCGCGCGTATCTGGTACAAGGCCGCGTGGCAGGCTTCGGACATCAGGCCATCGTCGCACTGCACCCGCCCACGGATTCAGGGGACTCGCCGCTGCCGACCCAGCGCCGCTACAGCGACGCAGATGACGTCCGCTTCCAAGCCTTGCGAAGAAGCCTCGAGGACGAATGGGTCGGCTTGCTGTGTGACCGCCTCGGGGTCGAACTCCAAGACTTGCCAATGCTTTGGGACGCAGACTTTCTTCTCGGAGAGCGTAAGACCGAAGCCGACGAGAAGTACGTGCTGTGCGAGATCAACGTTAGCAGCGTCTCGCCGTTTCCCGAATCGGCCATTGCGCCATTGGTGGAGGCGACATGTAGGAAGCACGCAGCGGTCCACTCGTCAGCCACTCGTCCTTAGCTTCGCTCTGTGAACGAGAGTGAGACGCCACAGTCGCCGCTAGCACATGGAACACGATGCGAATCCGCTTGCGTCCGGGCCGTGCGTCGTCTGATGCGGCCACCAGGGACGGCAGCCAACAAGCGAAGAGGTCGGGGAGATATTCGGCTCGCTCAGAAAGCGTTGCGCGAACTCTGTTCAAGTGTTCCCAAGAGGGTTCCCCAGCTTCCCACCAAGAAAAACGGGCTACAGAGAAAACCTCTGTAACCCGTTGATTTTATTGGCGGAGTGGACGGGACTCGAACCCGCGACCCCCGGCGTGACAGACCGCTCTGCGTCGGCAGCAACTTGACTGGTCCGCAATGCTTATTGCTGAGAATGAGTCACGCCCTCCAAATTTCTGGCCCTCAGGAAAGAACCCCATTCAGACATCAAGGCGACGCGCTTTTCGAAAAGATCCCCGCGTCGATAGGCCGCCTCCACTTTGTCCCCGACGGCGTGAGACAGGGCCATTTCTGCGACCTCTGTGCTGTGTGCTGTGCTTTCTGAGATCCAATCTCGAAACGTGCTGCGGAATCCGTGAACCGTGGCATCCACTTTCATCCTCCGCAGCACAGCGGTCAGCGTCATATCGGAGAGCTGCCCATCTACACCTGGGAACACGAGATCGTCTTTGTCCGCCGTCGGTAGCTCACGCAAGAGTCGAATAGCAGGTCGTGACAGCGGCACGCGGTGTTCACGGCCCGACTTCATGCGTGCGGCTGGAATGGTCCACAGGGAGTTTAAGAGATCAATCTCCATCCATTTCGCACCACGCACCTCGCCTGATCTGGCGGCTGTGAAAACGGCGAACTCCAACGCCCTGGCCCCGTTTCCCGGCAGAGTGTTGAGGCGCGCCATGAAGTCAACCATTTCGCGGATGTCGAGGGCGGCGTGATGCTGGACCTTGGCCACCTTAGAAGGCTTCGGAAGTGCCGCATCCAAGTTTCCGCGCCATCGAGCGGGGTTCAGTCCTTCGCGCAGCCCTCGCGCTGCGGCGAAATCGAGCACAAGCTCCATTCGAGAACGGACGCGTGTCGCAGTTTCCGTCTTCGTTAGCCATATCGGCTCCAAGACTCTGATGACGTGAGCTGTAGTGACATCCCGGATGAGCAGCCTGCCGACGATTGGGGCGGCATAGGTCTCCAGCGTCGCTGTCCACTGTGCACCGTGCTTCTTGTTTTTCCAGCCCTTCTCGTGCTGTGCGACGTACTGTGATGCCACGCTCGCGAAAGTCTGTTGAGCGGCTCGCTCAGCCACCGCCGCGCTGGCAGTCTGGCGGCGAATCAAAATCGGGTCTTGTCCCGCTGCGATCTTCGTCCTGTGCTCTCTGGCTTTCTCCCGAGCATCGGCCAAAGTGATGGTCGGGAAGCTTCCGAGACCCATTTCGCGCTGAGACCCTGCAACCCGCAGCCGCAGAATCCAGGATCGTGCGCCTGCCTCCGTGACCTGTAAGGCCAACCCATCAACGCCGCCAACGCTCCAGCGTCCCGAATTCGTCAGTCGCCGAACCTCGAGCGGTGATAGTTCCCTCGCCTTACGTGGCACTTCTGTACCCCTCACCTACCCTCAAAAGATAAGAAGATTGTACGAGATTGTTGAGGATCAACTGAGACGCTATCTTTTTGAATTTAACTATGAAAAAGGCCCCTCACGGGGCCTTCTCATAGCATCACTTGGCGGAGCCGGAGGGATTCGAACCCTCGAAGCAGGTTTTGCCCACTTACTCCCTTAGCAGGGGAGCACCTTCGGCCACTCGGTCACAGCTCCGTTGATGGGCTAGATTCTAACCCGCGATCTGCGGCGGTTCAGCCCACGGCCTGCTCGAGATCGAAGGCCTTGTGAAGCGCGCGCACCGCGAGCTCCATGTACTTCTCGTCGAGCACGACGCTGGTCTTGATTTCACTCGTGGTGATCATTTGGATGTTGATGCCCTCATCGCTCAACACGCTGAACATCCGGCTCGCCACGCCCACGTGCGAACGCATTCCGATGCCGACGATACTGACCTTGCAAATCTTCGCGTCGCCGATGATTTCTTTGGCCCCGGTCACCGGCAACACCTTGGTCTTGAGCAGCTCCATCGTGCGCGCATAGTCGTTACGATGAACCGTGAACGAGAAGTCGGTGCGGCCGTCGTGCGAGATGTTCTGGATGATCACGTCGACATCGATGTTCGCCTCGGCCACGGGCCCGAGGATCATGAACGCGATGCCGGGCTTGTCGGTCACGCCCATCAGGCTGATCTTCGCTTCGTCGCGGTTGAAAGCGATGCCCGAGACAACTGCTTGTTCCATTTTTTCGTCTTCCTCAAAGGTGATCAAAGTGCCCGACTTGGCCTCTTCGTCGATCGGCATGTCCCACGGCGTGAAGCTGCTCAGCACGCGCAACGGCACGCGGTACTTGCCGGCAAATTCGACCGAGCGAATTTGCAGCACTTTGGAGCCCAAGCTCGCCATCTCGAGCATCTCTTCGAAGCTGATGGTCTTGAGGCGCCGCGCCTCGGCGACGATGCGCGGGTCGGTCGTGTAGACACCGTCGACGTCGGTGTAGATCAGGCACTCGTCGGCCTT
>JANLUW010000641.1:0-1536 GCA_031363645.1 Rhizobacter sp.
AGTTCACGACCAGGGCGCATCTCCCCCAGCCGCCGTGGCGATACACGGCTCGCCCGCGATGGAGCAGCGCGGGCGAATCCATCTGGATGCGGCTCTCGAAGTTCTCGCTGTGCAACCGATTGAGCGTGACCGAGCTCGTCGACCTGTTCTCGCTTCGCGACGAACACAGCGGCTCGAACGCCGTAGATCTGCGTTGCATCGGCCGCTGGAATCGAGAAGCGCTGGCCTCGACGCTGGAAATCTCCGCCAGCGCGGTGCGGGCGAGCTTTTGCACTATCGATGCGGGCCACGTGATCGAACGGGAGCCAACGGAGTTGCGCTACTGCGAGGCTTGCCTGGTCATGGGTTTTCATGCGGCTTGGTTTCAGTGGCTTCTCGTCGAACGTTGTCCGGTTCACGACAAGCCGTTCCGGGTCGGCTGCGTCGGCTGTGCCGCTCCGATCCCCTATGTCGTCGGCATCCACCTCGCCTCGAGCCCACTGCGCTGCATGGGCTGCTTGCGGGACTGGGTGCCTTCGCTCGCGCAGCCGGGCGGACACAGTCGGACGATCGAGCCCTGCGCCTGCCAGCTGATGCTGGACTGGGCCGACTACGTGCGTCAGGTCGCAACGGTCGATCGCCGACGTTGCCGCGATCGCAGCACGCACCAGTTCGTCGTGGATCGACCGGCGACGTTCAATGTCACGAAGGCGCGACCTCACGTGCTGACGATGATGAATCGGCTGTTCGAAGCACCGCCGCCGACGCTCGCGTCGCACGGCATCGAACCGCCAAGCTCAGTCGGTGCGACGACGACACCGAGCTTCGCCAAGGACCCCAATCCCGACGCGCGTGACGCTTGTTTCGATCCCTTGCATTGGCCGCATTTTGGTGGCGAGTTCGCGCGCTACGAATCCACGCTGCACTCCGCGCAGGCGTACTTGTTTGCAGCGTCCAGGCGCGACATCAAACGCGTGGCGAACGGTCGCCTTCTGCTCGACGGCCTGGTCGCGCCGACCACTTCCATGCACTGCGATGCAGCAGCAGCGACCGGCTGGGCCGTCAGCTGGCTCGGACCCTCGCAAGCCCTCGCTCCCCCAACTGGTTTCGCAGCACCACCCAGCGGCCTGACGGCCTGGTTTTGCAAGCTCCCGCTCGGCGCTGCGCCTGCGCGGTACTTCGCGTACGGCTTGGCGCAATCAGGTCATGGGTTGGCTCGCCGATGACCTGGTGCTGTCCGCAAGCCGTTGGGCCGATGTCGCCGAGTTCATGAGCACACGTGGCTTCTACCTGCTGTACGGCGAGGCCGTCAGCCCTCTCACCCTCGCGCTTCGCCACCATTCTCAGGTCATCTAAGGTCACATGTTTACGTCAATCAAGGCCTAAATGCTTGATCGAAAAGGCGTTTACCGCGTCACGGCTCCCACCGCACCGGACAATCACAACTTTACTAGGACGAACGTATCAACTTTAGTTCGTTTGACAGCACCGCGCCGATGGACATGCGCGCCGGCGCCGAGCGGTTGATGAGCTGCGTGGTGCAGACCACCGGCGCCG
>JANLUW010000021.1:0-11716 GCA_031363645.1 Rhizobacter sp.
CCGCGGGTTCATCTCGATCACGACCATGCGGCCGTCGACCGGGTTGATCGCGAACTGCACGTTGCTTCCGCCGGTGTCGACGCCGATCTCGCGCAGGATCGCGATGCTCGCGTTGCGCAGCAGCTGGTATTCCTTGTCGGAGAGCGTCTGCGCGGGCGCGACCGTGATCGAGTCGCCGGTGTGGATGCCCATCGGGTCGAGGTTCTCGATCGAGCAGACGATGATGCAGTTGTCCGCCTTGTCGCGAACCACTTCCATCTCGTACTCCTTCCAGCCAATCAGCGACTCCTCGATCAGCAGTTCCTTGGTCGGCGAAAGGTCGAGTCCGCGCTTGCAGATCTCCTCGAATTCTTGCGGGTTGTAGGCAATGCCACCGCCCGAACCGCCAAGCGTGAAGCTGGGGCGGATCACCATCGGGAAACCGTTGCCGCCGGTGAGGATCGCGATGCGCTTTTGCACAGCGAGCGCGTCGTCCATCGAGTGCGCGATGCCGGACCGCGCCGAACCCAGCCCGATGCTGGTCATCGCGTCCTTGAACTTCAGGCGGTCTTCGGCCTTCTCGATCGCATGCTCGTTCGCGCCGATCATCTCGACGCCGTATTTCGCCAGCACGCCGTGCTTGTGCAGGTCGAGCGCGCAGTTCAGCGCGGTCTGGCCGCCCATGGTCGGCAATACGGCATCGGGGCGCTCTTTGGCGATGATCTTCTCGACGACCTGCCAGGTGATCGGCTCGATGTAGGTCACATCGGCCATCTCCGGGTCGGTCATGATCGTCGCCGGGTTGCTGTTGACCAGCACGACCTTGTAACCTTCTTCGCGCAGCGCCTTGCAAGCCTGTGCGCCGGAGTAGTCGAATTCGCAGGCCTGGCCAATGATGATCGGGCCGGCGCCGATGATGAGGATGGTTTTCAGGTCGGCGCGCTTAGGCATTGTTCTTCTCCGCGGTCTTGTGGGTCTTATGCTGTTGGGTCATCAGCGCGATAAACCGATCGAACAGGTACGAGATGTCGTGCGGCCCGGGCGAAGCTTCCGGGTGACCCTGAAAACAGAACGCGGGCCTGTCTGTTCGCATCAGGCCTTGCAGCGTGCCGTCGAACAGCGAGACGTGCGTGGGCCGCAGATTCGCGGGCAGTGTGGTTTCGTCGACCGCGAAGCCGTGGTTCTGGCTCGTGATGCTGACGCGGCCGTCGTCGAGGTCTTTGACCGGATGATTCGCGCCGTGGTGGCCGAACTTCATCTTGAAGGTTTTGGCACCCGAGGCGAGCGCCATGATCTGGTGGCCGAGGCAGATGCCGAAGGTCGGGATGCCGGTGTCGATCAGCGTGCGGGTCGCTCGAATGGCGTAGTCGCAAGGCTCGGGGTCGCCGGGGCCGTTGCTCAGAAAAATGCCATCGGGCTGCATTGCGAGCACTGCCGCCGCGGGCGTTTGCGCGGGCACCACCGTGACGCGACAACCGCGGCTCGCGAGCATGCGCAAGATGTTGCGCCTGATGCCGTAGTCGAACGCGACGACGTGGAATGTCGGGTCGGCTTGCTGGCCGCAGCCGGTACCGAGAACCCATTCGGTCTCGGTCCATTCATACGGCTCGGTCGCGCTCACGACCTTGGCCAAATCGAGCCCGCTCATGCTCGGCGAGGCTTTGGCCTTGCCGATCACATCGTCGATTCGGTGCTGCGTCATGACCTCGCCGAGCGGTAGCGCGAGGATGCAGCCGTTCTGTGCGCCGTGGGTGCGCAACAGGCGGGTCAAACGCCTCGTGTCGAGGTTCGCGATCGCGACCGTGCCTTCGCGTTCGAGGTATTCGGCCAGCGTCATGTCACTGCGAAAGTTCGAGGCGAGCAGCGGCAGGTCTTTGATGATCAGCCCGGCCGCGAACACGCGCTGAGCTTCGACGTCTTCGGCATTGACGCCGTAGTTGCCGATGTGCGGATACGTCAGCGTGACGATCTGGCGGCAGTAGCTCGGGTCGGTCAGGATTTCCTGGTAGCCCGTCATCGCGGTGTTGAAGACGACCTCGCCGACCGTGTGGCCGATGGCGCCGATCGAGATGCCGCGGAACACCGTGCCGTCTGCGAGTGCCAGGATTGCCTGGGCTTGAGTTTTCAGCAGTTGCGCGGGCACCGGATTCTCCGTTGATGTGCGCGCCCAGTTCTGCCAGCCGAGCCGTTGCTCGTCAAACCTGAAAGAGTCGAGAAAACCGGGGAGTTTTCGTCGCAAGAGCCGGCCCGGTGGCGATGAAAGCGGCTGGCTCGTTGCTGGGCGCTTGATAAGGGGTAACCCTTCAAATTATAAACTCGTCGCCCCTGCGCATCGGACGCTGGCAAGGCATCAATTTAGACTCGGTGCATGCCACTGCGCCTCGATGCCAGCCCCCCGACGAACCTTATTCCCTTGTTGGCCGCCGCGATGGCTGCCACCTGCTTCATCGGCATGGACAGCGTGATCAAACTGATGGCGATGCGGTACGACGCGCTGCAGCTCTCGCTCTTCCGTTTCGCCGGTGGCAGCATGTTCGCCGTATGTCTGTGGGCCTGGAAGCGCAGCCCGTTGCCATCGCGCGCCGGCTGGCGGCTGCACTTTGCGCGCAGTGTCTTGCTGCTGGTGTCGATCGTCGGCTACTTCCACGCGCTGACCCAATTGCCGCTCGCACTCGCAGTCACGATCTCGTACCTTTCGCCGATCTTCGTCGCGGCGCTGGCGATTCCGGTGTTGAAGGAACGGCCCTCGGTTTGGATATGGGCAGCACTCGGGTCGGGCCTCACCGGCGTCTCGATCGCCGTGGCACCCGAGCTCATCGCTGCGTTCGACGGCGTCGGCACCGAACGCCTGCTTGGGATGGCGAGCGCAGCCGTCGCCGCGCTTTCGTTCGCGGGCGTGATGCTGATGGCCCGGCGCCAGGCGGGCCGCGATTCGATGTGGACCATCCTGTTGATCCAAAGCCTGCTGCCGCTGCTGCTGCTCGCCGGCCCGGCCGCGCTCGACTGGCGGCCCGTGCAGCGAAGCGATCTCGCCTTGATCTTGGCGGCGGGCGCCCTTGGCACACTCGGGCTGCTGTGCCTGACTTTCGCATTCACGCGGCTGGAAGCGAGCCGCGTGGCGCCGCTCGAGTACAGCGGCTTCGTGTGGGCCGTGTTGCTGGGCTACCTGCTGTTCGGCGAGGTGCCGACGCTGCCCACGCTGGTGTCGGTGCTGATGATCGTCGGCGGCTGTCTGTTGTTGCTGCGACGCTGACGTTCAAGCGCGCAACGCCGCGATCCCTGCCTTGCAAATCTGCGCGTCTTCGCTCGACTTGACACCGCTCACGCCGACCGCGCCGAGGCAGTGCCCGTCGACCATGATCGGCACGCCACCTTCGAGCAGGCCTTCGATTTCGGGCACGCTGAGGAACGAGGTGCGGCCCTGGTTGATCATGTCCTCGTAGGTTTTGCTTTCGCGCTGGCCGAGCGCTGCCGTGCGGGCCTTGGCCGGCGCGATGTGCGCCGAGATCGGCGCCGCGCCGTCCAGGCGCTGCAGCCAAAGCAGGTGGCCGCCGTCGTCGACGATCGCGATCGTGACGAACCATTGGTGGGCAGCGGCTTCGGCCTCGGCCGCGGCGGCGATGCGCTTCAAGTCGTCGTGGGACAAATAGGGTTTCGTGTTCATCGTTGGGCTTGTAGGTTGATTGTCAGCGCGCGACTGTACGCAAGAACTCCGCCAATCTGCCACGGCCGAAAGGGGCTTGTCGCGTTGTGTAACCGGGGAACTAGAATCCTGATGACGGGTCCACACTCGCGCTACTTCTCAAGGAGTCAACATGAACCAACCCCTGCAGCAAACCGCCGACTACCCCGGCTACACCGGCCAAGTCACATCTCAAGAACAGCGCAACCGCGTGCTGCGCAACACCTATTGGCTGCTCGCGCTGTCGATGATCCCGACGGTGCTCGGTGCCTGGGTCGGCGTGAGCACAGGCCTGACCCGCAGCATGGGCGCGGGCATGGGAGCGATCGTTTTCCTGGGCGGCGCGTTCGGCTTTATCTTCGCGATCGAGAAGACCAAGAACTCTGCCGCTGGCGTGCCGGTGCTGCTCGGCTTCACTTTCTTCATGGGCCTGATGCTCTCGCGCATGATCGGTATGGTGCTGGGCTTGGGCAACGGTGCCGGGCTGATCATGACGGCCTTCTCGGGCACTGCCGTGATCTTCGTCGGCATGGCAACGCTGTCTTCGGTGATCAAGCGCGATCTGTCGTCGATGGGCAAGTTTTTGTTCATCGGCGTGATCATGCTGATCGTCGCAGGCATCGCCAACATCTTCCTGCAGTCGAGCGCGCTGATGATCACGCTGTCGGTCGCGGCGATCGGCATCTTCTCGGCCTTCATCATCTATGACCTGAAGCGCGTGCGCGACGGCGAAGAGACCAACTACATCAGCGCGACGCTGTCGGTCTACCTGGACCTGTACAACGTGTTCCAGTCGCTGCTGGCCATCATCGGTATCGGCGGCAGCCGCGACTGACGGTATCGCCTATCGGCGGGACGGAAGGCGGGGCCCCATTCGGGGCCCCTTCTCTTTGGCTGTCAAGAATCCTGTCGCTCGAATACGGCCATGCTTTCCACATGCGCGGTGTGCGGAAACATGTTGACCGCGCCGGCCATTGCGCAGCGGTAGCCAGCGCGGTGTACCAGTAGATCGGCGTCGCGCGCCAGGGTCGCCGGGTTGCAGCTGACGTAGACGATGCGCGTCGGCGCCGCGTACGCGCGCGCCAGTGACGGGTCGGCGTGCCAATCGGCCAGAGCGGTTACGAGCGCGAACGCACCTTCGCGCGGTGGGTCGACCAGCCATTTGTCGGCACGGCCATAGCCTGACAAATCGGCCGGCGTCAGCTCGAACAGATTGCAAGCGATGAAGCTCGTCTTGCCGCCCAGCCCGTTGAGCACGGCGTTCTCGCGCGAGCGCTGCACCAGCGCCTCGCTGCCCTCGATGCCGAGCACTTCTCGCGCACCTCGCGCGATCGGCAGCGTGAAGTTGCCGAGGCCGCAGAACCAGTCGATCACGCGCTCGTCGGGCTTGGCATCGAGCAGGCGCAGCGCGCGCATCACCAGCACGCGGTTGATGTGCGGGTTGACCTGCGTGAAGTCGGTCGGCTTGAACGGCATCGTGATGCCGAACTCGGGCAGCGCGTACGAGAGCTCCGGCCACCTTCGTCGAGCCGGTGCACCGTGTCAGGCCCCTTCGATTGCAGCCACCACTGGACATCGCGGCTCACGCCGAACTCGCGCAAACGCGCGAGGTCGGCGGCGGTCAACGGCTCCATGTGGCGCAGCACCATCGCTGTCACGGTGTCACCGACCGCAAGCTCGATTTGCGGCAGCCGGTCGCGTTGGTCCATCCCGGCGATCAACTCGCGCAGCGGCAGCAGCAGGTCGCTGACATGCGGGGGCAGCACGTCGCAACTTTCCATGTCGGCCACGAAGCCCGATCCGCGCTCGTGGAACCCGACCAGCACTTTGCCCTTCTTCGCGACGAAGCGCACCGACAGGCGACCCCGATACCGGTACCCCCACGCCGGCCCCTCGATCGGCCGCAGCATCTGCTCGGCCTTGACCTTGCCAACGTGCCAGAGCGCGTCCTCGAGCGCGCGCTGCTTGGTCGCCACCTGCGCGCCGATGTGAAAGTGCTGCATCTTGCAACCGCCGCAGATGCCGAAGTGCGGGCAGCGCGGCACCACGCGCTGTGCGCTCTCGTGGCGCATCGCCGTCATCGTCGCTTGCTCCCAGTTGTTCTTGCGGCGGTTCACGTTGACCTGCACCTGCTCGCCGGGCAGCGCGTCTTCAATGAACACGACTTTGCCTTCGAGGTTGTGGGCCACGCCCTGGGCTTCGAGGTCGAGCGATTCGACCGTGAGCCATTCGTCTGTCTGCTGGATCTTCGGGGTTCTCATCGGCAGCGATTATCCGGGCCGCTGATACACTCGGTGCGGTCAGGAGAGAGCAGCGCGAGCTGCCGCCGAAGGCGCAGAGCGGAGATGAAAACATCACGCATCGAACGCTCAGGCAAAAGGACTGACAAACGCTTCACCCGAAGCGTTCCTCACTGGAGAGAGGCCCGCCCCGAGCGGGTCCACCGAAGGGGCAAGCGGGGCACTCGAAAGGGTGCGCTGCCAATCTCTCAGGTAAAGCGGACAGCGAGGGCAAGCCGGTGCGAACATGTGGCGCCGGTACTGAAAAATTGCCCTCGGAGATCTGCCATGTCAACCGCCCTCGCCACGACTGCGCTGCACGCGTTGCACCTCGAACTCGGCGCCAGAATGGTGCCATTTGCCGGCTACGACATGCCGGTCTCGTACCCCGCCGGCATCATCGCCGAGCACCGCCATTGCCGCGACTCGGCAGCACTGTTCGATGTGTCGCACATGGGCCAGCTTCGCCTGATCGGCGACGATGCCGCCAGGGCGCTCGAATCGTTGGTGCCGATGGACATGGCCGATCTCGCAGTCGGCAAACAGCGCTATGCGTTCTTCACAAACAGTGCCGGCGGCATCCTTGACGACCTGATGATCACGCGTCGAGACAACGACCTGTTCCTGATCGTCAACGCTGCTTGCAAAGCCGCCGACATCAAGCACCTCGTCACCAACATCGGCCACCGCTGCACCGTGCAACCGCTGCCCGACCGCTCGCTGCTCGCTTTGCAAGGCCCGAAGGCGGTGCAGGCGCTGGCACGGCTCAACAGCGAGGTCGGGACCCTTACCTTCATGACCGGCCGCAGCTTCATGCTCGTTGGCGCCGAGTGCTTCGTGACCCGCTCGGGCTACACCGGCGAAGACGGCTTCGAGATCTCGGTGCCTGCCGACCAGGCCGATGCATTGGCCCGCGCGCTGCTCGAGCAGCCGGAGGTTAAGCCCGCCGGCCTCGGCGCGCGCGACACGCTGCGGCTCGAAGCCGGCCTGTGCCTGTACGGCCACGACATTGACGAGACGACGACACCGATCGAAGCCGGCCTCACCTGGGCGATCCAGAAAGTGCGCCGCGCCGGTGGCGCCCGCGCCGGTGGCTATCCGGGCTCGACGGTGACCGACGCGCAACTCGCGACTGACGCGATCACGAAGCGGGTCGGCCTCGTCGGGCTCGAGCGCGTGCCGGTGCGCGAAGGCGCGGTGATCGTCGACGCGCACGGCCACAAGCTCGGCCACGTGACCAGCGGCACGCTCGCGCCGACCGTCAACGCACCGATCGCGATGGCCTACCTCGCCGCCAACCATGCGCTGCCGCACCACGAGGTCTACGCCGAGGTCAGGGGCAAACGCCAGCCGATGCGCGTGAGCCCGATGCCGTTCGCACCGCACCGCTACTTTCGCGGCTGAACCCGCGGCAGATTCTTGTTTCTCACCTCTTAACCGCACAGGAGCCTTACATGACGACCATGTACACCAACGACCACGAGTGGATCAACATCGAAGACCACGAGGCTGCCACCTGCGGCATCACCCTGCACGCACAAGATGCCCTCGGCGACGTGGTTTTCGTCGACTTGCCGGCCGTTGGCAGCACGTTCAAGAAGGGCGAGGTCGCCGGCGTGGTCGAGTCGGTCAAGGCAGCGGCCGATCTGTACATGCCGGTCAGCGGGGAGGTCGTCGAGGTCAACGAAGCACTGCGCGCCGACCCGTCGCTCGCCAACACCGACCCGCTGGGCAACGGCTGGTTCTTCAAGGTGCATGTCACCGACATGACCGAGTTCGAGCAGTTGATGGACGCCCCGGCCTACGACCTGCTTGTGAAGAACAGCTGAACCGAATCGATCCGAACCGAACTGAATTGATGAGAGAGCCTGCGATGTTGATGTCTGCCACCAAGCCCTTGCGCGAACTCGAAAACGCCTCTGAATTCGTTGCCCGTCACATCGGCACTTCCGCCGCCGACGAGCACCACATGCTCTCGGTGATCGGCGCCGCCTCGCGCCGCGCGCTGATCGAGGCCATCGTGCCGCGCGGCATCGTGCGCCGTGCACCGATGGCGCTGCCCGAGCCGTTGACCGAAGCGCAGGCGCTGGCTGAACTGAAGGCGATCGCGGGTAAGAACCTGCTGCTCAAGAGCTTCATCGGTCAGGGCTACCACGGCACACACACGCCGGGCGTGATCTTGCGCAACATCCTCGAGAACCCGGCTTGGTACACGGCTTACACGCCGTACCAAGCCGAGATTTCGCAGGGGCGGATGGAGGCGCTGATCAACTTCCAGACCATGGTGTGCGAGCTGAGCGGCATGGCGATCGCAGGCTCGTCGATGCTCGATGAAGCCACCGCGGCTGCCGAGGCGATGACGTTGGCAATGCGCGTCGGCACGAGTGGCAAGGGCGCAAAGGCCACGACCTTCTTCGTCGCCGACGACGTGCTGCCGCAAACCCTCGAAGTCGTGCGGACGCGGGCCGCGCCGATCGGCGTGAACGTGGTCGTCGGCCGCGCCGAAGATGCGGGGCAAAGCGACGCGTTCGCGGTGCTGATGCAATACCCCGGCGTCAGCGGCGTCGTGCGCGACCTGAAACGGATCATCGACGCGGTGCATGCAAAGGGCGGCCTGGCCATCGTCGCCGCCGACCTGCTCGCGTTGACGCTGCTCGTGCCACCCGGCGAGATGGGCGCCGACATCGTCGTCGGCAACACCCAACGCTTCGGCATGCCGATGGGCAACGGCGGCCCGCACGCGGCCTACCTCGCCACGCGCGACGAATTCAAGCGCTCGATGCCGGGTCGACTCGTCGGCGTCAGCATCGACGCCCACGGCGCGCCGGCCTATCGCCTCGCATTGCAGACGCGCGAGCAGCACATCCGCCGCGAAAAGGCGACCTCGAACATCTGCACCGCGCAGGTGCTGCCGGCCGTGGTGGCGAGCATGTACGCGGTCTACCACGGGCCCGAGGGCTTGAAGCGCATCGCGTGGCGCGTGGCGAGCTACACGGCGATCCTGGCTGCGGGCCTGAAAGACGTGGGCCGCACGCTGTTGAGCGAATTCGCGTTCGACACGATCACCGTGAACACCGGCGACCACACCGAGCCGCTACTGCAAGCTGCTCGCGACGCCGGCTTCAACCTGCGCCGCGCCTCGGCGCGCAGCGTCGGCATCACGCTCGACGAGACGAGCACGCGTGAGGACATCGCCGCGCTCTGGAAACTATTCGCCGTCGGCCACGCCTTGCCCGACTTCGCGCCGTTCGAGAAAGGCGTCGCCTCGCTGATCCCGCCGGCCGTGCAACGCAGCAGCACCTTCCTCACGCACCCGGTCTTCAACCGCCACCACAGCGAGACCGAGATGCTGCGCTACATCCGCAGCCTGTCCGACAAAGACCTGGCGCTCGACCGCACGATGATCCCGCTCGGCTCGTGCACGATGAAGCTGAACGCGACCAGCGAGATGATCCCGATCACCTGGCCCGAATTCGCGAACGTTCATCCGTTCGCTCCACCCGATCAGCTCGCGGGCTACGAGCAATTGCGCGTGCAGCTCGAAAAATGGCTCTGTCAGGCGACCGGCTACATTGGCGTGAGCCTGCAACCCAACGCCGGCTCGCAGGGCGAGTACGCCGGGCTGCTGGTGATCCGCGCGTTCCACGCGGCGCGCAATGAGGCGCACCGCACGATCTGCCTGATCCCCGAATCGGCGCACGGCACGAACCCGGCGAGTGCACAGATGGCGGGGCTGCAGGTCGTGGTCACGAAGTGCGATGCCGAAGGCAACATCGATCTGGCCGACCTGCGCGCCAAGTGCGAGCAGCACAGCGCCAAGCTCGCCGCGATCATGATCACCTACCCGTCCACCTACGGCGTGTTCGACGTGCACGTGAAAGACATTTGTG
Organism: Rhizobacter sp.; assembly: GCA_031363645.1. Taxonomy (GTDB): domain Bacteria; phylum Pseudomonadota; class Gammaproteobacteria; order Burkholderiales; family Burkholderiaceae_C; genus LMDS01. Next base: position 9,831 of record JANLUW010000021.1, read on the forward strand.
CGCTCGTGCACGCGCACGGTGGTCGCGTCTATGTCGACGGCGCGAACATGAACGCGCTGGTCGGCGTGGCCGCACCGGGCGAGTTCGGCGGCGACGTGAGCCACCTGAATTTGCACAAGACGTTTTGCATCCCACACGGCGGCGGCGGGCCAGGCGTCGGGCCGGTCTGCGTGGTCGCCGATCGCGTGCCTTACCTGCCGGCGCACCCTTCGGCCGCTCAGGCTGCTCCGTCGACGGCTCAGGACATCCGGAGTCACGTGGGCGCGGTCAGCGCGGCGCCGCTGGGCAATGCCGCCGTGTTGCCGATCAGCTGGATGTACATGCGGATGATGGGTAGCGTTGGCCTGACCGCCGCGACCGAAACCGCGATCCTCTCGGCCAATTACATCGCCGCACGCCTCGCCGATCACTACGACATCCATTTCAGCGGCAACGTCGCGGGCCTCAAAGGCGGCGGCGTGGCGCACGAGTGCATCCTCGACCTGCGGCCGTTGAAAGACGCGACCGGCGGTGCCGCCAACGGCATCAGCGCCGAAGACGTGGCCAAGCGCCTGATCGACTACGGCTTTCACGCGCCGACCTTGAGCTTCCCGGTTGCCGGCACGTTGATGGTCGAGCCGACGGAGAGCGAATCGCTTGCCGAACTCGACCGTTTTTGCGACGCGATGATCGCGATCCGCGGCGAGATCGCGAAGGTCGAATCGGGCGTCGGGAACGGCGGATGGCCACAAGACGACAACCCGCTGAAAGCCGCGCCGCACACGGCCGGCGCGCTGCTCAAAGCCGATTGGCCGCACGCGTACACGCGCGAAGAGGCAGCCTTCCCGCTCGCCTCGTTGCGCCGCGGCAAGTACTGGTCGCCGGTCGGCCGCGTCGACAACGTCTACGGTGACCGCAACCTGTTCTGTGCCTGCCCGCCTCTGAGCAGCTACGAAGACTGACCCATGGCCGTCTCGGTCTTCGACCTGTTCAAGATCGGCAACGGCCCCAGCAGTTCGCACACGGTCGGGCCGATGCTCGCGGCGCGGCTATTCGTCGCGCGGCTCGACCATGAAGGCAAACTCGCGGCGACCGCGCGCATTTGCGCACAGCTGTACGGCTCGCTCGGCGCCACCGGCAAGGGCCACGGCACCGACAAGGCGGTGCTGCTCGGGCTGATGGGCCACGAGCCGGACAAGGTCGACATCGAGCACATCGGTGCCCAGCTAAAAGGCACACGTGAGTCGAAGGCGATAGCGCTGCTGGGCATGTAGCGGGTCGCATTCACCGAGCGAACCGACCTCATCTTCTACCGCCGTGAGACCCTGCCCTTCCACGCCAACGGCATGCGCTTTACCGCCTTCGATGCCGATGGCGCCGAGGTGCTGACGCGCGCCTACTACTCGGTCGGCGGCGGCTTCGTCGTCAGCGACGAGATCGCGCACGACGGCAGCAAACAGAAGGTGGTCGCACCCGACACCACGGTGCTCGCGCACCCGTTCCACAGCGGCGCCGATCTGCTGATGCTGGCAAAGCAGCACCGTTGCAGCATCGCCGAACTCATGCGCCGCAACGAACAACATTGGCGCACCGACGCCGAGATCGACGCCGGCCTGATGAAGATCTGGGCCGTGATGCAAGCCTGCGTCGTGCGCGGCTGCCAGACCGACGGCGTGCTGCCGAGCGGCTTCAAGGTCAAGCGCCGTGCGGCCGATCTGTACCGGCAACTTTGTGCCAACCCGGAGGCCGCATTGCGTGACCCGCTGCAAGTGCTCGACTGGGTCAACCTCTACGCACTCGCAGTCAATGAAGAAAATGCCGCGGGCGGCCGGGTGGTCACGGCACCCACGAACGGCGCGGCAGGCATCGTACCGGCCGTGTTGCACTACTACACGCGCTTCGTTCCC
>JANLUW010000048.1:0-20680 GCA_031363645.1 Rhizobacter sp.
AACGCAATTCGCTGAGCTGCAGGCTCTGCTCGGCACGTTTGCGCGCCGTGACATCGGTGAAATAGATCGACAGGCCGTTGGGCGAGGGGTAGACACGATTCTCGAACCACAGATCCCAAGGTTGATAGTAATCTTCGAACACCACGGGTTGCTGGGTCGCGAGGGCGTGTTCGTAGGCTCGGTGGAAGGGCTGGTCGAGGCCTTCGGGGAACTCGGTCCAAATGTGCTTGCCGATCAGCTCCTGCGGTTTCTCCCGACCCAGCATCCGCGCAGCCTTCTCGTTGAGGTAGGTGTAGCGCAAGTTGAGGTAGAGTCCGACCAAGCCGTCTTCGACACGGGCGAGCACGTCGCCCAATAGCGCGCCGGCCGCCAGTGCAGCTTCGCGCGCAGCTTGGCTCTGGCGCTCCAGATCGCGCTGCACGGTGACGTCGTGCGCCAACACCAGCCGCGCGAGCCGCCCGTCAAACGTCAATCCGTTCGAGGAGACCTCGGCCTCGGTGAGCCGGCCATCCTTGCAGCGATGCTTCCAGATGCCGGCGTGCTCCAGCCCGGCGGATTGCTCGAGCAGCGTGCGCCGCAGACGACTGTGTTCTTCGACCGGGCGGATGTCGGCGATCGACATCGCGAGAAATTCTTCGCGTGCGTACCCGTAGTGCGTGACCGCCGCGTCGTTCACCGCCAGGAATCGCAAGGTCTCTCGGTCGAACACCCACATCGGATGGGGGTTGGCGTCGAACATCAGGCGGTAGTGCTGTTCGCTGGCGCGCAGCCGTGCCTCGGAGGCGAGGCGGTCGCTGATGTCGCGTGCGATGCCGAACATGCCGACCACCTGCCCGCGCGCGTCGTGCAACGGGCCTTTGGTCGCGAGGAAGGCGAGCCGGCCCTTGGCCGTGTCGAGTTCTTCCTCGAAGGTCTCAGGCCGATCCTGCGCCATCACCAATGCGTCGTTGCGACGAATCATCGCCGCCTGCTCCTCGGGGAAGATCGCACTGTCGTCCTGCCCGACTACGAAGCTGGCGACGGTACCGACCAATGCCGCCGCCTCACGATTGAACAGCAAGTAGCGGCCCTCGCGGTCTTTGGCGAAGATGGCATCGGGCGTGCTTTGCGCGAGCGCTTCGAGCAGACGCAACGTGCGGTCGTGCTCGTGCAGGGCCGCCTGGTGTCCGACCGAGGTTTGTCGCTGTCGGTCCAACAGCCGATGCAGGAGCCGGTGCAGCAGCAAGGCCGTCACAGCGATGAACGCCCAGTCCTTGAACATCTCGACCGTGGCGCGCTGCGCCGGGTCGGTGACCAGCCACGCCACGGCGATGTCCGACAAGGTGGTCCACAGGCTCGCCGCCACGGCGTAGGCGATCACGATTCGCCCCAGTTTTACAGGCCGGTCCAGGTCTGCGTCGGTGGCGAATGGGTTCATGTGCAACGTCATGGGCGGTGTGTCAGGGTTCGTTGGCGTCGATCAAGCCGGCCCGGATGGCGAAGCGGACGAGCGCCGGCACGTCGGCCACGCCGATCTTTGCCATCAGGCGGCTGCGGTAGGAGTCCACAGTCTTCGGAGAGAGGTGCAGCATGGCGCCGATCTCCGAACTCGATTTGCCCCTGACGACGAGCAGAATGATTTGGTGCTCGCGCGCCGACAGGCTGTCTACGGCTGAAGAGTCGTCGCGCGAGGTCAGTCCCTGCACCGCCAAGCTGGCGATCTCGCCCGCGAGATAGCGCCGGCCCTGCATGACGCACTCGATCGCTTGCAGCAACTCCACGGCAGGCGACCCCTTGAGCAGGTAACCCAGCGCACCCAGCCGCAACGCTTCGGCGACGTGACGCGATTGCGCCGACATGGTCAACACGATCGTGGCCACGTCGATCCGACGGCGTTGCAGCGCCGTCAACAGCTCGAAGCCCGAATGCAGGCCGAGGTGAAGATCGACCAGCAGCACGCCAGGACGGCGTTGTTGAATCTGCGCGAGTGCCTCCGTCGGATCGCCAGACTCTCCGACGACGCGGTGCCCGCCGCCGTCGAGGACCGCCCGAAGGCCGTCGCGAAGAATGATGTGGTCGTCTACCAGGTAGACATCGGTCATCGCACCTCCCTCCGAAGAAGTTTGACTGAGCCGGCTTAGCCAAGACTGCGCCGACACAAACTCATGGTCGTGGCACTTTTCAACCGATGCCATTGGCAATTACGCAGGTGTCAAAAATGCACAACGCACGTCATCGACCCAACCGCTGCCGACGTGGCTTAGCCTATTTGCGTCAACCACTTGCTTCATCCTTCGTGCGCTGGATGCGCGGCCGAAGCGCGCCGTTGACATTTCGGCCAAGTTCCAACCTGGTGCCGTGGTGGCTCTTTTGAAGTTGATCGGGCAGGTGCACTCGAATGCCCGGTTTGGACCAGTTGAATACACCACTTCGATACCGACGCGCTGCAGAAACGAAAAAAGCCTTGTGTAGCAAGGCCTTGGAAGAAATGTGGTGGAGAGGATGAGGATCGAACTCACGACCTCCGCATTGCGAACGCGGCGCTCTCCCAGCTGAGCTACCCCCCCACATCGAGCGCGAGTCTAGCAAACTCCGACGCAATGTCGAGCCGTGCGGCACGGGGTCTCGAACGAGAACGACGGTCCTGTTCGAACTCGCACGGTCGCGCTCGGTGCGGCGCAGCGTGAGTTTGCATTTGCCGATCGGCAGGCAAAGGGTTAGCCTGCAACGCGCCGCCCGCAGAACGCGGATTCGCTTCGGTGGCCGTCGCAGTTCACTTCACCAGGAGACCGACATGGGCTTGAAAGGATCGAAGACCGAGCAGAACCTGAAGGACGCTTTCGCGGGCGAATCGCAGGCCAATCGACGTTATCTTTACTTCGCGAACAAGGCCGATATCGAGGGCCAGAACGACGTGGCCTCGTTGTTCCGATCGACCGCCGAGGGCGAGACGGGACACGCGCACGGGCACCTCGAGTTCCTCGAAGCGGTGGGTGATCCGGCGACCGGTCTGCCGATCGGCTCGAGCCGCCAGAACCTCGCGGCCGCGGTGGCGGGCGAAACGCACGAGTACACCGACATGTACCCCGGCATGGCCAAGGGCGCGCGCGATGAAGGATTCGACGAGATCGCCGACTGGTTCGAGACGCTCGCGAAGGCCGAGCGGTCGCACGCCAACCGCTACCAGAAGGCGCTCGACGCACTGGTCGACTGATCGTTCGTTCGACGCTCGCCGAACAGGGGCCTCGTGCCCCTTGTTCGTTTGATGGAGACCCGGCGATGACGACCCCCCGTGAAGGCAACCTCGAGGCGCCCACGCGCCACCCTGTCGACTGGAAAAACCCGGCGTTCTACGACCAGGCCGGGTGCGAAACCGAGATGGCGCGGATCTTCGACATCTGCCACGGCTGCCGGCGCTGCGTGAGCCTGTGCCAGTCGTTCCCGACGCTGTTCGACCTGGTCGACGCGACTGCCGACGGCGAGGTGCACGGCGTGGCGAAAAGCGATTTCTGGCGCGTCGTCGACCAGTGCTATTTGTGCGATCTTTGCTACTTGACGAAGTGCCCGTACGTGCCGCCGCACCCATGGATGCTGGACTTCCCGCACACGATGCTGCGCGCCAAGGCGATCAAGTTTCGCAACGGCGAGGTGAGCGCGGGCGAGAAGCTGCTCGCGTCGACCGACACGCACGGCCAGTTCGCCGGCATCCCGGTGGTGGTGCAGGTCGTCAATGCGTTGAACAAGACCAAGCCGGTGCGCAAGGTGCTCGACTGGGCGCTGCACGTGCACCCCGATGCGTGGCTGCCCGAGCTCGCCACCCGGCGTTTTCGCTGGAGCGCCGCCGATGACGATGCGGCCACGCCCGTCGTCAACGGCCAGCGCACGTCCGGCAAGGTGGTGATCTTCTCGACCTGCTACGTCAACTACAACGAGCCCGGCATCGGCTTCGACCTGATCAAGCTGCTGCGCCACAACGGCATCGCGTACACGCTGGTCGACAAGGAAAGTTGCTGCGGCATGCCCAAGCTCGAACTCGGTGACCTCGACGGGGTGGCCAAGCACAAGGAAGCGAACATTCCCGTGCTGGCGCGGTATGCGCGCGAGGGCTGGGCGATCCTGACGGCGATCCCGTCGTGCACGCTGATGTTCAAGCAGGAACTGCCGCTGCTGTTCCCCGGCGACGCCGAGGTGGCGGCGGTGCAGGCGGCGATGTTCGACCCGTTCGAGTACCTGATGGCGCGCCACAAAGACGGCCTGCTCAAACTCGACTTCAAGGCCGCGCTCGGCAAGGTGAGCTACCACATCCCTTGCCACGGCCGCGTGCAGAAGATCGGCAAGAAGACCGAAGAGGTCTTCAAGCTGATCGGCCAGACGGTGGCGGTGCAGCTCAACACGGTCGAGCGCTGCTCGGGCCATGCCGGCACCTACGGCGTGAAGACCGCGTTCCATGCGAACGCGATGAAGATCGGCAAGCCGGTGTTCAAGGCGATGGCGCGCGACGAGCCCGACTACATCAGCTCCGACTGCGCGCTCGCCGGCCACCACATCGCGCAGGGCATGGCAGCCAATGCGCTGCCCACCGCGAAGCTCGCGCACCCGCTCAGCCTGGTGCGCATCGCCTACGGACTGGAGTGACGCAGATGTCGACGATCACCAAAGACAGCCTGATGACGCTCGAGGCCTATGCGAAGGTCCGCAACAGCGCCAAGCCCGACTTCATCCTTCACCGCAAGCTGCGCACCGTGCATTTGGGCGAGCACATGAGTGTGCAGTTCGAGGACGAGCGCACGATCCGTCGCCAGATCCAGGAGATGCTGCACATCGAAAAGATCTTCGAGGAAGAGGGCATCCAGAGCGAGATCGACGCCTACGCCGCGCTCGTGCCGGACGGCACGAACTGGAAGGCGACGATGCTGATCGAGTACCCCGATGCGCACGAGCGCAAGCGCGAACTCGGGCGGCTGATCGGCGTCGAGGACCGTCTGTTCGTCGAGGTCGAGGGCCACGCGCGCGTTCACGCGATCGCCGACGAAGACCTCGATCGCGAGAACGACCAAAAGACGTCGGCGGTGCATTTCGTTCGGTTCGAGTTCAGCAAGCCCATGCGCGATGCGGTGCGTGCCGGCGCGAGCGTGAAGCTCGGCTGCAACCACACGAACTACCCGGCGCACGCCGTGATCGCAGCGGAGACGCTGGCCAGCCTCGCCGGCGACCTCGCGGGTTGACCCACGCGGGCGCTCGTTCAGCGCCCGGCCATGCCGAACGCGCGGCGCCACGACAGCTCGAACACCGGCGAGATCGCACCGCGGCGCAGCACCCGGGTTGCGCCGACGCCCGCGCCATTCGCCGCCGGTGCCACCGGGCGCCAGGCACTCGAACCGCACGGCCGGCACCTATGTACTAATTAGTCAAAAACAATCAATAGTATCTATTTGATAGTTTATTATGCGGTTCGTTTTCATCTCCGCCCCGTATTCATCCACTTGCAAGGAATCATCCATGTCCCTGATCAACACCACCGTCCAGCCCTTCAAGGCCCAGGCGTTCAAGACCGGCAAATTCATCGAAGTCACCGAGCAGAGCCTGAAGGGCAAGTGGTCGGTGTTCATCTTCATGCCGGCTGCGTTCACGTTCAACTGCCCGACCGAAGTCGAAGACGCTGCCGACAATTACGCCGAGTTTCATAAGATGGGCGCCGAGGTCTACATCGTCACCACCGATTCGCACTTCGCGCACAAGGTGTGGCACGAGACTTCGCCAGCTGTCGGCAAGGCCAAGTTCCCGCTGATCGGCGACTCGACTCACGCGCTGACCCAAGCGTTCGACGTCTACATTCCCGAAGAAGGCCGGGCGCTGCGCGGCACCTTCGTGATCAACCCGGACGGCATCATCAAGACCACCGAGGTGCACTCCAACGAAATCGCCCGCGACGTCAAAGAAACGCTGCGCAAGCTCAAGGCCGCCCAGTACACCGCCGCCCACCCGGGTGAGGTGTGCCCGGCCAAGTGGAACGAAGGCGCCGCGACCTTGACCCCGTCGCTCGACCTCGTCGGCAAGATCTAAACACCACCGAAATCGAAGGAGCTTCACGATGTTGGATGAAAACCTGAAAGCGCAACTGGGGGCCTACCTCGAACGCGTGAAGCTGCCTTTCGAGATCACCGCGTCGCTGGACGACAGCGCCGCCGGTCAGGAGATGCACGGCCTGTTGCAAGACATCGTTTCGCTGACCGACAAGATCACGTTGAAGACCGACGGCACCGATGCGCGCAAGCCGTCGTTTGCGCTCAACCGCGTCGGCGAGCCGGCACGCATTCGTTTCGCGGCGATCCCAATGGGGCACGAGTTCACGTCGCTCGTGCTGGCGCTGTTGCAGGTCGGCGGTCACCCACCGAAGATCGAGGCCGAGTTGATCGAGCAGATTCAGAGCCTCGACGCTGACTTCGCGTTCGAGACCTACATGTCGCTCACCTGCCACAACTGCCCTGACGTGGTTCAGGCGCTAAACCTGATGGCGGTGCTGAACCCGCGCATCACCAGTGTCGTGATCGATGGCGGCCTCTATCAGAAGGAAGTCGAAGACCGGCAGGTGCTTGCGGTACCGATGGTGTTCTTGAACGGCTCGCATTTCGGCCAAGGCCGGATGGATGTCGAAGAGATCGTCAAGAAGCTCGACACCGGTGCCGCATCGCGTGACGCCGCCAAGCTCAACGCGAAAGCAGCCTATGACGTGTTGATCGTCGGCGGCGGGCCCGCAGGCGCGGCGGCGGCCGTGTACGCCGCGCGCAAAGGCATCCGCACCGGCATGCTCGCCGAGCGGATGGGCGGGCAGACGATGGACACGATGAGCATCGAGAACTTCATCTCCGTGCTCGAGACCGACGGGCCGAAATTCGCCGCCGCACTCGAGCAGCACGCGAAGCAATACGACGTCGAAATCTTGAACCTGCAGCGCGCTGAGAAGTTGATTCCGGCGGCGGAGCAGGGCGGTCTCGTCGGCGTGCAACTCGCCAACGGCGCCACGCTGCACAGCAAAACCGTGATCCTTTCGACCGGCGCGCGCTGGCGCGAGGTCAACGTGCCGGGCGAGCAGGAATACCGCAACAAGGGCGTGGCCTACTGCCCGCACTGCGACGGCCCGTTGTTCAAGGGCAAGCGCGTGGCGGTGATCGGTGGTGGCAACTCGGGCGTCGAGGCGGCGATCGATCTGGCCGGCATCGTCGGCCATGTCACTCTGCTCGAGTTCGGAGATCAGTTGCGCGCCGATGCGGTGCTCGTCGCCAAGCTCGAGAGCTTGAAAAATGTCGCGATCCACACGCAGGCGCAAACGACCGAAATCAACGGCGCCGACGGCAAGGTCAACGGCCTGACCTACACCGACCGTGCGAACGGCGAATCGAAGCGCGTCGAGCTCGAAGGCGTGTTCGTGCAGATCGGCCTGGTGCCCAACTCGGAGTGGCTCAAAGGCACGCTGGAGTTGTCACGCCATGGCGAAATCGTCGTCGACAACCGCGGCCAGACTTCGCTGCCCGGTGTGTTCGCGGCGGGCGACGTGACGACCGTGCCGTTCAAGCAAATCATCATCGCGACCGGTGACGGCGCGAAGGCAGCGCTCGGCGCGTTCGATCACCTGATTCGCAGCGCAGTGCCCGAGGCGATCGCGGCCTGACCACCGATCAGCTGCAGCCGGCCGCCACCGGCCGCTGGACAGCCCGCCAGCCGTCGAACGTGTAGAGCACGAGGGCAAGCCATATCGCCGCGAAACCGGCGAGCCGTGCTGCGGTGAAGGGTTCGTCGAACACCCACACGCCGATTGAGAACTGGATCGTCGGACCGATGTATTGCATCAGCCCGAGCGTGGCCATCGACAAGCGCCGTGCGCCTGCAGCGAACAGCAGCAGCGGCACCGCGGTGATCGGGCCGAGCGCGACCAGCCACGCATCGACCGTGAGTTGCGGTGACGGGAAAACACCTTCGCCTCGCTGCGCCCAGAACGCGAGCGCAGCCAGTGCCAGCGGCGCGAGGACAATCGTCTCGAGCGTCAAGCCTTCGAGCGCTCCGAGCACGGCGACCTTGCGCAACAGACCGTAGCTGGCGAAGCTTGCCGCGAGCACGAGTGCGATCCAGGGCAGCTTGCCCGTCTGCAGCGTCAGCCACACGACGCCGAGCGTGGCGACGCCGAGCGCGGCCCACTGCACGCGGCGTGGCCGCTCGTGCAGCAGCGTGTAGCCGAGCAGCACGTTAAACAGCGGCGTGATGAAGTAGCCCAGGCTCGCGTCGACGATGTGACCGTTGTTGTTGACCGACCAGATGTAGGTCAGCCAGTTCACCGCGATCAGCAGCGCGCTCGCGACGAACGCCGCCAGCACCTTCGGCTGGTGCAGCACCGCGCCCAGCCAGCCCCACTGGCGGCGCAGCGTCAACACTGCGCCGAGGAAGATCAGGCACCAGACGATGCGGTGGGCGAGCACCTGGCCCGACGCGATGCCCGGTACGAGGCGAAAGTACAGCGGAAACAGACCCCACCAGGTGAATGCGAGGCCCGCGTAGACGACGCCGGATTGCAAGCGAAGGTGTGCCTTCTCAGGTCTGCGCGAGCAGGCTGTCGCCGTACTGCTCGCGCAACCGGTTCTTCAGCATCTTGCCGGTGGCACCCAGCGGGATCGCGTCGACGAAGACCACGTCGTCGGGCGTCCACCACTTGGCGATGCGGCCCTCGAAGAACGCGAGCAGTTCGTCGCGTGTGAGGTCGGTGTTCGGCTTCTTGACGACGATCAGCAGAGGCCGTTCGTCCCACTTCGCGTGGCGGGCCGCGATGCACGCGGCCATCGCGACCTTGGGGTTCGCCATCGCGATGTTCTCGAGGTCGATCGAGCCGATCCACTCGCCGCCGGACTTGATCACGTCCTTGCTGCGGTCGGTGATGTGCATGTAGCCGTCGGCGTCGATTGTCGCGACATCGCCGGTCGGAAACCAGCCGTGGCCTTGTGCGTCGGCCACCAGCGGGTCGCCGCCTTCGCCTTTGAAGTACGCCGCGATGATCCACGGGCCGCGCACCAGCAGCTCGCCGGATTGCTTGCCGTCCCAAGGCAGCGCCTCGCCGTGCTCGCCGACGATCTTCATGTCGACGCCGTAGACCGCGCGGCCTTGCGTGCTCTGCACCGCCATGCGCTCGTCCTGTGACATCTCCATGTGCTTGCCCTAGATGACGGCTGAGGTGCCGAACGGGCTCATTTCGGTCATGCCCCAGGCATGCAGCACGTGCACGTCGTAGCCCTGCTCGAACGCTTTCATCATGGCCGGCGGGCAGGCCGAGCCGCCGATGACCGTGCGCCGCATCGTCGAGAACTTGAGGCCGTTCGCCTCGACATGGCCGAGCAGCCCTTGCCACACGGTGGGCACGCCGGCCGAGAGCGTGACGCGCTCGGTCTCGAAGAGTTCGTAGAGCGATTTGCCGTCGAGCCCGGCGCCCGGAAACACCAGCTTCGCACCCATCATGCAGGCCGCGTACGGCAGGCCCCAGGCGTTGACGTGGAACATCGGCACGACCGGCAAAATCGTGTCGCGTGCCGAGACGTTCAGCGCATCCGGCAGCGCGATCGCGAAGGTGTGCAGAACCGTCGAACGGTGGCTGTACAGCACGCCCTTCGGGTTGCCTGTGGTGCCGCTGGTGTAGCAAAGCGACGAGGCCAGGTTCTCGTCGAAAACTGGCCAGCCGAACGTGTCGGCGTTGTCGTCGACAAGGTCTTCGAAGCAGAGCAGATTCGGGATTTTGCTCGCGCCTTTGGCGAGATCGGGCATGTGCGCGCGATCGGTCATCGCGACGAAAGTTTTGATCGTCTTCACGCGCCCGGCGATCGCCTCGACCAGCGGCAAAAAGGTCATGTCGAAGAACAGCACCTGGTCTTCGGCGTGGTCGGCGATGTAGACGACGTGGTCCGGGTGCAGCCGTGGGTTGAGCGTGTGCAGCACCGCGCCCGAGCCCGAAACGGCGTAGTACAGCTCCATGTGGCGGTAGCCGTTCCACGCCAGCGTGGCCACGCGGTCGCCTGTCTTGACGCCGAGCTTGGCGAGCGCGTTGGCCATGCGGCGCGAGCGCGCCGCGAGGTCGCGGTAGGTGCAGCGGTGGATGTCGCCTTCGGTGCGGCGCGAGACCACTTCTTGCTCGCCGTGGTGGCGCTCGGCGTGGACCAGCAGCGAAGAAATCAACAAGGGCTGCGTCATCATCAAACCGTTCATGTCGTCTCCGTCAGATCTGGTTGAAAGTCATGGGGTCGAGCTTGCGCGCTCGATTGTGACGCACGCAGCTGCTGCGACTTTCTGTGGCGAACTCCGCACACAAAGCTTCAAGAACGTGGGGACGACCCCCAAGCGAGGGATGTCCTGTCGTCGACCGCGGCTGAAAATTGCAGCATGCGTTGAGCCCGTTGTCGCGGGCTCCGCCGTCGGGCTTCGCAGGCAACGCAACTGCACGGCCCCCGAGGATCTGCCATGCCGCAAACCTACAACGTCGGTGCCCGCTCGGTGTTCGTCACCGGAACGGCTTGGGTCTTCATCGTGCTGGCGGTGCTGACCAGCCTGTCGGCCTTGGTGCAGAACGCCGCTGCATCTTCGTTGATGCCCGGCGTGCAGCTCGCCACCGACCGCATGCCGCTGTTGACCGGCCTGCTGATCGGCTACCTGCCGTGGGTCGTGGGCACGGGTTTCGTGATGTCGCTGGCCACGCTGGCCTCGGCCATCGGCCTGTTGATGCGGCTCGACTGGGCGCGCCGCAGCTTCATCGGCCTGCTCGTCGTCGCGATCTGCGCGAACCTGCTCGGCCTGTGGCTGCAGCAGGAGGTGGTGCAGTCGGTGGTCGCCAACACGCTGAGCAGCGTCGCGATCCCGCAGCAGGCGTTGGGTGTGTTCGGTGGCTTCGTCACCGCCGCGCGCGTGATGGCGGTGCTCATGACGCTGGTCGGCTGCGCGTTGCTCGGCTGGATCATCCGCCGGCTGATGTCGGCAACGGTGCGGCAAGAGTTCGCCTGAATTTGACGGGGCACCCGGCGCCACCGGCCGGGATTCAGCCTGCGTTGTCTGCGTCGACGTAGAACCAGCGGCCATCCTCGCGCAAGAAGCGGCTGACCTCGTGCAGCCGCTCGGCCCGGCCACCGATTTTGTGGCGGGCGACGAACTCGACCGTCGCGTGATCGGCACCGATCACGGTGTGGCGGCGAACTTCGAGACCCAGCCAGCTCGAACCCGCGGGATTCGGCATCAGCGATTCAGGGCGCGTGCTCGTGTGCCAGGTGGCGAGCAGGTAACCGAAGGCGTCGAGCACGAAGGCGCTGTAGCGCGATCGCATCAGCGCCTCGGCCGTCGGCGCCAGCAGGTGCAGCGGGCCGGCGTGGTAGCGGCCGCAGCAGGCCGGGAAGAGCAGGGCGTCGGCGGCGCCCCGGCACGGGCACCGGCACGGGCGATAGCGGGCGTTTTCGGTGGCTGCGTTGCGCATGGTGGCGCTATCGTTTCGCGTATGACCGCCAAAAGCAACCCGTTCGAAAGACCCAGGCTTGTGCAGAACACTGGATAAACGTACAGTGGTTCAGATGGACCTGTTGCCCGCGCTCTTTCCCCCAGCGGCACCCGAGGTGGCACCCCGAGTGCTGCCTTCGGTGCGAGCCGCGCGAGCGCTGTACCGGCAGGCGACCGACCTGCAAGCGACCGATCTTCCGGCGCCGCCCCGGCCCGCTGTCCCGCCGCCGATCCGCCCCGAAAACCTGCACCCGGCGCTCTGGCTCGGCCACCAACTCGCCCGCCATGCCGATGCGGCTGTGCCCACCGGGTTCGAGGCGCTCGATGCGCAACTGCCCGGCGCCGGCTGGCCGCGCCGGGCGCTCACCGAGCTGCTGCTGCCGCACCCGGGCGTCGGCGAGATCCGCCTGGTCGCGCCCAGCTTGGCCGCCGCGCAACGGGCGGGGCGGCTGGTGATGTTGTTTGACCCGCCGACCACGCTGTCGGCCGGGGCGCTCGCGCACCTCGGTTTCGCGGTCGAAGACCTGCTGGTCATCAACACACGCAACCGCGCCCGCATTCAAGGCGCTGCCGGCACCGACAGCCTGTGGGCGCTCGAGCAGGCACTCAAGAGCGGCCATGTCGGGGCGGTGCTGGCCTGGCTGCCGCCGCGGCTGCGCGCCGAGCGATTGCGCCGCTTGCAACTGGCCGCGCAAGCCCACGACGGCCCGGCTTTCGTGCTTTGCGAAATGAGCGCGGCGCAGCGCCCCACCGCCGCACCGTTGCGGCTGGCCTTGCGCGCCAGCGGTGCCGATGCGCTCGCCGTCCGCGTGCTCAAGCGCCGCGGCCCCATGCTCGAAGCGCCGTTGCAACTCACGCTGCCGCCGGTGCTCTCGGCGGTGGCGCAGCAGCGGGCAAAGGCAGGCGTGGCGCCGGCGGATGCCGCGGTGTACGCGCCGGCGAAGCAGGCGGCCAGCCTGCGCGCCGTTACGTTGGTCAACCTGGCCATCGGTTGAGCCGGCCGGCGCTCGCTTGTCGTCGATCTGAACAGCACATGAATTTCATCGCGCCTTTTCCGAACCTTCCCCGTGCTCTGGATCGCCATTCACCTACCCCTGCTCTCGCTCGAATCGTTCGCGGCCACCTTGTCGCTCGACGCGGCCGCGCAGCCGTTGGCACTGATCGACGCGCAGGCGATCCTCGCCGTCAACGCGCCGGCGCGCGCGCTCGGCGTCAAGCCGGGCTTCAAGCGCGCGACGGCGCTGGCGCTCGCGCCGCAACTCACGCTGGGCTTGGCCGACCTGGTTCGTGATGCGCAGGCGCTGACCGCGGTCGCGCACGCGGCGCTGGCCTTCACGCCGATGGTCGTGATCCAGCCCGACGACCCGCCGCACACCGTGCTGCTCGAAGTCCAGGCCAGCCTGCGCTACTTCGGCGGCCTGCCGGCACTGCAGCTGCGGTTGAAGGACGCGCTCGCGCCGCTCGGCCACCGCCTGCACATCGTCAGCGCCAGCACGCCGCTCGGCGCCGCGCTGCTCGCGCACGTGCAGCCCGACCTCGATTGCGCCGACCAGGCCGCCACCAACCGTGCGTTGGCCCGCGCGCCGGTCTGGTTGCTCGGCCCCGGCCGCGCGCACTGGGAGGCGCTGCAGGGCATGGGCCTGCACACCATCGACGACCTGAAGCGTGTGCCGCGCGACGGCCTCGCGCGCCGCTTCGGCCCGGTCGTGCTCGACGAACTCGATCGCGCGACCGGCGCCCGTCCCGACCCGCGCGAACCGATCACGTTGCCGCCCACGTTCGACAGCCGCCTCGAACTTTTCGCTCGGGCCGACACCACCGAGCAATTGATGCACGGCGCCGCGGTGCTGCTGGCGCGGCTGGTGGCCTGGCTCTCGGCGCAACACGCTTTCGTGCGCCGCTTCACGCTCGTGATGGAGCACGAAAAGCGCTCGCGCCACGATGCGCCCGGCAGCGGCATCACCACGCTCGAAGTCGCGCTCGCCGAGCCCTCGCGCGACAGCGCCCACCTGCTCGTGCTGCTGCGCGAGCGCCTCTCGCAACTGCAGTTGCCCGCGCCCACGCTCGACCTGCGCCTCCACGCCGAAGACATCGCCCGGCGCGCTGCGCCCAACACCGAACTTTTTCCCACGCCTGCTGCCGAACACGAGGGCCTGACGCGCCTGATCGAGCGCCTGCAAGCGCGCCTCGGCCGTGAGCAGGTGCAGCGGCTGGTGCCGGTGCGAGACCACCGCCCCGAGCATGCGACCGCATGGCGCACGGCCGATGCGCAGATGCGCCCGGCGCGCCCGCGCGCCATGGAGCAAGCCACGTCGCACGAAGGCGCCAACGCCGCGCACTTGGTGCGGCCGGTCTGGTTGTTGCAAAAGCCCGAACCGCTGCCCGAGCGCGACGTGGCCGGCGAACGCGGCCTGTGGTGCGAAGGCCAGCCGTTGCTGCTGCTGAGTGGCCCCGAGCGCATCGAATCCGGTTGGTGGGATTTCGAAGCGGTCGCCCGCGATTACTACATCGCTCAGCTGCCGGGCGGCGCGCTGGTGTGGATCTTTCGGGAGCGTGTGCCGGCGGCCGGCGCGAACCTCAGTTGGTTTCTGCAGGGAAGGTTCGGTTGATCAAGCCACCCGGCCGAACCACCACACCGACAAGCCCGCCGCAAACGCCACCAACAACGCCGCGGCCACCGCGAAGAGCGCGCTGATCTCGGTCTCCTTTTTCTCGACGATCAAGCGTGTCGAAAGGTTTTGGTAGACCTGCTTCAGGTCGGCCGCGGTGCCGGCGTAGAAGTAATCGGCGCGGGTCATGTTGGCGATGTTTTTGAGCGTGTCTTCGTCGAGCCGCACGCGCATCGACCAACCCTCGAAGCCGATCGTCTCGCCTTCTTTCGTGCCCACGCCGACCGTGTAGACACGCACGCCGTGATCGGCTGCCATCTTCGCAGCCTCGACCGGGTCGGGGCCGGCGGTGCGCTGGCCGTCGGTCAGCAAGACGATCGCGGCCGAGCCGTACGAACCCGGCAAGACCGGCGTGAACACCGGCTTGGGCTTGTCGCCGGGCGAAGGCGGCATGTTGCGCTGGCCGGTGATTTGCGAGAGATCGATGTTGGTGTCGTCAGGGAAGATGGTCGCCAGCGAGAGCACGATGCCACTGCCGATCGCGGTGCCGCGCTGCAGCTGAAATCGATCGATCGCGGTGATCACGTCGTCGCGGCTCAACGTGGGCGCCTGCACTACCGCGGCCGTGCCGGCGAACTGCACGACCGCGATGCGCACCGTGCGCGGCAGGTCGGCAACGAAGGCCTTGGCGGCTTCTTTCGCGGCGGTGATGCGGTCGGGCAGCACATCGGTCGCGCGCATGCTGCCCGAGACATCGATCGCCAGTACGATGGTCTTCTCGGCAGACGGCAGCTTGATCACCGCGGCTGGCCGCGCGGCGGCGATCAGCAGCCCGGTGATCGCCGTGAGCAGCAGCGCTGGCGGCAAGTGGCGACGCCACGCGACGCTCTTGCCCATCGCTTCCCTGACCAGCGCGAGGCTCGCGTAACGCAGCGTCGTTTTCTTGCGTCGGCGCAGCAGCCACACGTAGAGCAGCACCAGCAGCGGTACCGCGAGCAGGCCCCACAGCATCTCGGGCCAGAAGAACGTGACCGGCAGTTTGAAGGGCAACTCGTTCATGCCGTCGCTCCCGCCCAAGTCGATGACAAGTGCGCTCCGAGGTTGCCGCGCCCTGGCTTGCCGCTCCAGTTGGCGAGCCGGCTGCGCTGTTTGCGCAGGTCGGCGAAGCGCAGGATCGATGCCATCAGATCGTCGTCGGTCGAGAGTTCGAGCGTGTCGACGCCGGCACGCGCCAAACCTGCGAGCAGCGCGGCCTCGCGCTTTTCTGCCGCCGCCTTGAACCGCGCACGAAAGCCGCGGTCGTGGGTGTCGACGACGAGTTGCTCGCCGCTTTCGGCATCGCGCATCGTCACGAGGCCGAGGTCGGGCAGCGCCATTTCGAGCGGGTCGAACAGGCGCACCGCCGTCACTTCATGGCGCATCGAGAGTTGCGCCAGTGCTTTTTCCCAACCGGGCGCGCTGATGAAATCCGAGACCACGAACACGCTGCTGCGGCGCTTGACGATGCCGAGCGCGGCGACCATCAAGTCGCGCAGCTTGGTCGCGCCGGCCGCGCTTTGCTCGGGCCGCGCGCCCATGTGCTGCAGCAAGTTGAGCACATGCAGGCGGCCGTTGCCGGCCGGCAGCACGGTGTCGACCTCGGTGCCGTAGAGCAGGGCGCCGACGCGGTTGCCGTGGCGCGTGAGCAGCCGCGCGAGCACGCCGACGAATTCGCGCGCGACGGTGCGTTTGGTCAGCTCGTTCGAGCCGAAATCGACGCTCGCGCTCAGGTCGACGAGGAACCACGCGGTCAGCTCGCGGTCTTCGGTGAACTGCCGCACGTAGGGTTGCTGCAGGCGCGCGGTGACATTCCAGTCGATGTGGCGAACGTCGTCGTGGTGCTGGTACTCGCGCAGGTCGGCGAGGTCGAGGCCTGCACCGCGGAACAGCGTGCGGTAGTCGCCCTGCAGCAGGCCGTCGAGGCGGCGGATGACCGTCCATTCGAGGCGTTTGAGCAGCGCTTCGGCCGACGGGGTGGCGACGGTCGCGTTCATGTCAGGCGCTGGTCAGCAACGGCTTGTCGGGCACCGGGATCTTCTTCATCACGCGCTGCACAATCGCGTCCGCCGTGAGCCCGTCGGCCAGCGCCTCGTAAGAGAGCACGAGGCGGTGCCGGAACACGTCGCCGACCAAGCCGGTCATGTCTTCGGGCAGCGCGTAGCCGCGCCCGCGCATGAAGGCCAGCGCGCGCGCACCTTCGATCAAACCGATGGTCGCGCGCGGGCTCACGCCGTAGGTGAGGTACTTGGCCACGTCGGCGAGGTCGTAGCGCTCGGGCCGGCGCGTGGCGCTCGCCAGCTTCACGGCGTATTGCATCAACGATGGGTCGACATACACCTTGCGGCATTCCTGCTGCAACTCGGCGAGCTGGCCCATGCTTGCGACGGCCGAGACGGTGATCGACGGGCCGGTCACGCGCTGCGCGATCACGAACTCGTCTTCCTCGCTCGGGTAGTCGACCAGCACCTTCATCATGAAGCGATCGACCTGCGCCTCGGGCAGCGGATAAGTGCCTTCGGTTTCGATCGGGTTCTGCGTGGCCATCACCAAAAACGGCTCGGGCACCTTGTGGGTTTCACCCGCGATCGTGACCTGGCGCTCCTGCATCACTTCGAGAAGCGCGCTCTGCACCTTGGCCGGCGCGCGGTTGATTTCGTCGGCGAGCAACAGGTGCGTGAACACCGGGCCGAGCGACGTCGAGAATTCACCGGTGCGCGGATTGAAGATGCGCGTGCCGACCAGATCGGCCGGTACCAAGTCGGGCGTGAACTGGATGCGCTTGAAGGTGCCGCGCAGGGTCTGCGCAAGCGTCTTGACCGTGAGCGTTTTCGCCAGGCCCGGCACGCCTTCGACCAGCAGGTGGCCCTGCGCCAGCACCGCGACCATCACGCGCTCGAGGAAGTGGTCTTGCCCGACCACGACACGCTTGACCTCGTACAAGATCTGCTCCATCAGCGTGGAGGCGTGCATCGCGGTTTTCACGTCGTCGGTCATGGCAATGTTTCTCTAAGGAAGTTCAGAACGGCGAGAGACCGACCGCCGCAGCGGCGTTCTCGATCGGCACCGCGAAGCCGATGCCGATGAAGGTGCGCTGCGACGAAGGGTTCAAGATCGCCGTGACAATGCCGACGACCGCTCCGTCCATCGTCACCAGCGGCCCGCCCGAATTGCCGGGATTGGCTGCGGCGTCGAATTGAATCAGGTTGGTCATCGTTTGCTTGCCTTGCGGCGAGCGGAACTCGCGCTTGAGCCCCGAGACGATGCCCGACGACGCCGAAGGCCCGATGCCGAACGGGAAGCCCACCGCCAACACCTGATCGCCCGGCGCCAGGTCGGCGGTGCTGCGCAAGGTGGCGGCCTCCAGGTCATCGGGAATGGTTTTCGCGCGCAGCACGGCGAGGTCGTTGTCGGGCTGGGTGCTGAGCACGACGGCGTCCGATTCGCTGCCGTCCATGAACGTGACCTTGATGCGCTTGGCGCCGTTGACCACGTGCAGGTTGGTCAGGATCGTTCCGTTGTCGATGATGACCACGCCGGTGCCGACCCCGCGCTCGACTCCACCGCGCGCAGACCGGCTGTCTTTGCCGCTCTTTACGTTTTTGTCGTCCTTCGATGGTTCCTTGGCATCGTCGTGGTCACCGCCGTCGTCGCCTTCGGTCATCAGACCGACCACGCGCACCACTGAGGGAATGATTGCTTCGTAAGCCGCCGTAACCGGCGAGGCCAGCGGCTTTTCTTCGATCGACTTGCGCATCGCCGTGTCGATCTGCGCCATGGTCAGCGCTGGCGTCTTCGGCGCCATCTGCCCGTTCAACGCCAGCCCGCCCATCGCCAGCAGCAGCACGGCGCTTGCCCAAAGGTGACGCTCGTGGCGCACCACCATTGCCTCGAAGCGCGAGCGACGCGTGCCGGCTGGCGCCATCACAACGGAGGCGTCGCCGGGTGCCGAGGCAGCGTCAGCCGAGGCACCTCGGGTGAGCGAGGCAGGCTGGCGTGAGCGGCTGTAGAGCGGTGCCTTCTTCATCGTCTGAATCCCGAGTGAAACGACCGCGCCGGGCGCTTGGCGTTGGTACCGAAAAGCGGAACTTGCCGCCAGCTTAGCGACGGTAGCACGCGCCACGAAACCTGTCACAGCGCCGGGCTCACGCTGCGGCGGTGCCGCGCGCCAGCGTGCATCATCGCGGGCATGTGGATCGACAGCCATTGCCATCTCGACGCCCCCGAGTTCGACGCCGACCGCGAAGCCGTGGTCGCGCGCGCCCGCGCTGCTGGCGTGACGCAGATCGTGATCCCGGCGGTGGCGCGGGGCAATCTCGAAACCGTGCGGCGGCTGTCGCACGAGCACGGCCTCGCGTACGCGTTGGGCATCCACCCACTTTGCGTGGGCGACGCGGCCGACGACGATCTGCGCCACCTGCACGACGCGCTGGCCGAACACCGTGGCGACCCGCGGCTGGTGGCCGTCGGCGAGATCGGCCTGGACCATTTCGTCGGAGGCATCGACCCGGCGCGCCAGGAGCGCTTCTACGCCGCGCAGTTGAAGCTCGCGCGCCACTTCGAGCTGCCGGTGATCGTGCATGTGCGCAAGTCGGCCGACACGTTGTTGAAGCACCTGCGTGCAACAGAAGTGCGCGGCGGCATCGCGCATGCGTTCAACGGCAGCGAGCAGCAGGCGCAGGCCTTCATCGGGCTCGGCTTCAAGCTCGGCTTCGGCGGTGCGATGACGTTCGATCGCGCGCTGCAGATTCGCCGCCTCGCGCAGGCCCTGCCTATCGAGGCGATCGTGCTCGAGACCGATTCGCCCGACATCCCGCCGCACTGGCTTTACCGCACCGCCGCCGAGCGCGCCGCCGGAGCCACCTCGCGCAACGAGCCGGCCGAGCTGCCGCTCATCGCCGAGACACTGGCCGAGCTGCGCGGCATCTCGATACCGGCACTTGCCGAAATCACATCGGCGAACGTGCGCGCGGCGTTGCCGGGTTTGCCATGAGTGCCGTGTTGGAGGGCCTCGCGCCGGTCGTCGACGCGAACACACGGCTCGTCGTGCTCGGCAGTTTTCCCGGCGCGGCGTCGCTGCGGGCACAGCAGTACTACGGACATCCGCGCAATCACTTCTGGCCGATCTTGTCGGCGCTGTGGAATGTCGATCTGACGTCGGCGACCTACGCCGAGCGGCTCGATGCAGCGCGCGCGCACGGCCTCGGCATCTGGGATGTCTACGCCAGCTGCGAGCGCGAAGGCAGCCTCGACAGCGCGATCGAAAACGCCAGGGTCAACGATCT
Source organism: Rhizobacter sp. (assembly GCA_031363645.1). GTDB lineage: Bacteria > Pseudomonadota > Gammaproteobacteria > Burkholderiales > Burkholderiaceae_C > LMDS01. The sequence goes on from JANLUW010000048.1 coordinate 19,421, forward strand.
GGCCAGCCTGAAGCGGCGCGCACCCCAGCTCCAAGCAATCGCGCACAACGGCGGCGAATCGGCCCGCGCGATGCGCATCACGCGCGCGCTCGGCCTGCCGGTGCATCGCCTTCCCTCGACCAGCCCGGTCAATGCGAGCTGGCGTTTCGAGCGCAAGCTCGCGGCCTGGCGGGCAGTCTTCGAAGAACACGGAATCGCATGAGCGCAAGAAGAACCAAAGAACCCGAGCTCGAGCCCGCGACCATCTCCGAGGCCGATGGCGTGCGCTATCTGCACCTCGGCACGCCGTGGGTGCAGGGCGCAATGCGCATCCGCCGATCGCTCGCGCTCGAGCTTGAATACATCCAGCGCATGATGGTCTGGATGCTGCTGCGGCCGACCGAAGAACTCACCCACGGCCGCGCCGTGCAACTTGGCCTCGGGGCAGCGGCGATCACGCGGTTTTGCCACTCCACGCTGCGCATGCGCTGCACTGCGGTCGAGCTGAACCCGAGCGTGATCGACGCCTGCCGGCTGTGGTTTCACCTGCCGGCAGATTCGGCGCGCTTCCAGGTGCTGGAGATGAATGCCGCCGACTTCGTCGCCGATGCATCCCACATCGAATCGGCGCACGCCCTGTGCGTCGACCTCTACGACCACGATGCCGCCAGCCCCGTGCTCGACAGCGCCGAGTTCTACCGCGACTGCCACCGCGTGCTCGCCGACGAAGGCGTGATGAGCGTCAACCTGTTCGGGCGCGATGCCAGCTTCGAGCGCAGTGCCGCGCGCATCGCCGCGGCCTTCGGTGAGGCGCAGGTCTGGAGCCTGCAGCCGACGAAGGAGGGCAACACCGTGGTGGTCGCTCTGAAGAACGCCGCCATGCCCGAGCGCGAGGCACTGGGCGAGCGCGCGGATAACATCGAGCGCCGGTTCAAGCTGCCGGCAAAGAAATGGCTTCGCATGATCCGGCCGCTGGCGCAGACTGTCACGGCCCACGAGACTGAATGACCCGCCCATGAAAGCTGCCAGCACCTCCCAACACGCGCACCACGCCGGCAAACTGCAGTGGCGCCCGCTGCTCAACTGGCTGCGCGAAGACGACCTCATCAGCGCCGAAGACGCCGACCAGATTGCACGCCGCTTCGGCGCCGGCCACAGCGCGCAGCACCCGCTGGTGCGGCTGGCCAGTGTCAACCTGCTGCGCAAGGGGAGCACCCGCCCGCTCGATGTGGAGGCACTCACCGAGTGGCTGGCCGGCCGCTGCAAGCTGCCTTACCTGCG
>JANLUW010000049.1:0-2097 GCA_031363645.1 Rhizobacter sp.
ACGGTGCTGCTCTGCTGCAGCCGCCACATGTCGGCATAGCGGCCATTCATAGCGAGCAATTCGGCATGCGTGCCGCGCTCGAGGATGCGGCCGAGTTCCATCACGAGGATCTGGTGCGCATCGACCACGGTCGACAGTCGGTGCGCGATCACGAGCGCAGTCTTGTTGCGCGCGGCGCTGCGCAGTTCTTCTTGTATGGCGCGCTCGTTGGCTGAATCGAGTGCCGACGTGGCCTCGTCGAAAATCATCAACGGCGGGTTCTTCAACAAGGTGCGCGCGATCGCGACGCGTTGTTTTTCACCGCCCGAGAGCTTGAGCCCGCGCTCGCCGACCATCGTGGCATAGCCCTTCGGCGTCGAGTCGATGAAAGCGTGGATGTGCGCGGCTTTCGCCGCACCTTCGACCTCTTCGCGGCTCGCGCCGGTGCGGCCGTAGGCGATGTTGTATTCGACCGTGTCGTTGAACAGCACCGTGTCTTGCGGCACGATGCCGATCGCCTCGCGCAGGCTGCGCTGCGTGACGGTGCGGATGTCTTGACCGTCGATCGCGATGCGGCCGGCGTTCACGTCGTAGAAGCGAAACAGCAGCCGCGCCAGCGTGCTTTTGCCCGAGCCCGACGGGCCGACCACCGCGACGGTTTTGCCAGCCGGGATCTCGAAGCTGATGTCGTGCAGGATCGTGCGATCGGCGTCGTAGCCGAAACGCACGTGCTCGAAGCGAACCGTCACGCCGAGCGTAGCGCCCGAGCCCTTTGCACCGTGGTGCTGCAACGGCTTCGCATTTGGCGCATCGGCGATCTCGCGGTTCTGGCCGAGCAGCGCGAACATCTTCTCCATGTCGATCATCGACTGCTTGATCTCGCGGTAGATCACACCGAGAAAATTCAGCGGGATGTAGAGCTGGATCATCAGCGCGTTGACCAGCACCAGATCGCCGAGCGTCATCGTGCCGCCCACGACGCCGAGCGTCGCGCGCCAGACGAGCAGCGTGACGGTGCTCGCGATGATCAGGCTCTGGCCGAGGTTGAGCACCGAGAGCGAGGTCTGCGACTTGATCGAGGCCTTCTCGAGTCGGTGCAAGTTCTCGTCGTAGCGGCCCTGCTCGAAGTGCTCGTTCGAGAAGTACTTGACGGTCTCGTAGTTGATCAACGCGTCGACCGCGCGCGTGTTGGCTTTGGAGTCTTGCTCGTTCATCGCGCGCCGAAATCCGGTGCGCCATTCGGTCACCGTCACGGTGAATCCGATGTAGAGCACCAGCGCACCGAAAGTGATGGCCGCGAACCAGCCGTCGAACTTGGCCGAGAGCAGGCTGATCACCAAAGCGATCTCGACCAGCGTGGGAAGGATGTTGTAGATCGTGTAGTTGAGCAGCGACTGGATCGAGCGTGAGCCGCGTTCGATGTCGCGCGAGACGCCGCCGGTCTGGCGCTCGAGGTGAAAGCGCAGGCTCAACGCCAGCAGGTGCTCGAAGGCTTCGAGCGAAACGCGCCTTGCGATGCGCGCCGCGACCGGGTAAAACAAAAATTCCCGCAGCTCGGTGAACAGCGTGATCGACAGCCGCAGCGCGCCGTAGGAGAACAGCAGCGCGACCGGCACCACGAGCGCGCTGCGCGGGTCGCCGGGCTTGAGGTCGAGCGCATCGACGAGCTGCTTGAGAACCAGCGGCACGCCGACGTTCGCGAGCTTGGCTGCGACCAAAAAACTCAGCGCGACCCCCACTCGCCAACGCCACTGCCACACGTAAGGCAGCAGCTTGCGCAGCGTCGACCAGTCGGAGCGAGGCGGGCGGGCGGTGTCGCCGGCGTTGGCGGGCGGAGCAGGCGGGGAAAGGGTCGAAGGACGCATCGGAGAAAGTCAGGCCTCCAGCCCGTACTTGCCCTCGACCACCGGCCGGTTGTCGTTGAGCCGGATCGCGCCGATCACGAGCCGGTAAATCACCCACACCGTGTCGGCAACCAGCACGAGCCAGCCGACCAGCACCAGCATCAACACGAGGCCGATGACCGCGACGATCAGGCTGATCCAGAAGGTGCGGATCTGCCAGGTGAAGTGCGATTCGAGGTAGGTGCCGGCGACGTCGCCGCGCTTCACGTAATTC
>JANLUW010000067.1:0-2694 GCA_031363645.1 Rhizobacter sp.
ATGGAAAATCACCGCGACGACCTGGTCGTGATCCTCGCTGGCTACAAAGACCGGATGGACACGTTCTTCGGCAGCAACCCCGGCATGGCATCACGCCTTGCGCATCACATCGACTTTCCCGACTACAGCGAAGCCGAACTCATGCAGATCGCACAACTGATGCTGAGCACGCTGAACTACCGTTTCGACGAAGCCGCCGAGCCCGCCTTCTCGCGCTACATGAGCCTGCGCCGCCAGCAACCTCACTTCGCGAATGCACGCTCGATCCGCAACGCACTCGACCGCATTCGCCTGCGACACGCGACGCGCTTGTTTTCGGCCGATACCGCGTTGAGGCGCGAGCAGCTGTGCACCTTGCAGGCCGACGACATTCTCGCGAGGCGTGTGTTCGGTTTGGCTGCGTTTTCGGGGGGCCAGCGATGAGAGGTGGCGCATCCACATGCAGTTTCGGCGTGTCGCGGCAGGCGGCACCCGGCGGGGGCTCATGCTGTGGCGGTCTTCGCTTCGCTGCGACTGCGCGTCAGAAGAGCTCTCGAGTTGACTCCCTCTCCCCAGAGGGGCGAGGGAACAGAGCGGAGCGCCGCTGTGTCTGCAAAAACGCGTTCGGGCTAGGCGTGGCGCTTCGTGGGAGGCGACGAGGAGCGCAGGGCATGGGGCCGCGCGCGCAGCTCGCTTCGTTACCTGACTCGCGGCGGCTGTTTGAGCAATGTGAGCGCTGCGACCGGAGCGTGTTTCGTGGCCGGCCACGCGACCGAACCCGCAGAGCAGTCGTCGCGCCTCGGCGACCGCCGAGGCGAAGCGACGCGCCCAGCCCGAACGCGCCTTTGCCGCCACCTGACCTGAGAGAAACACCGACATGACCCTCGAAGCCCTGATATTCGACGTGGACGGCACGCTCGCCGACACCGAAGAAGCGCACCGCGTCGCGTTCAACCTCGCGTTCGAACGCTACCGTCTCGGGTGGGTTTGGCAGCCCGACGAGTACCGCGAGTTGCTGCATATCACTGGCGGCAAAGAGCGCATGTCGATGTACATCGAGACGCTGGCGCTGCCCGACGCCGAACGCCGCCGGCTTAAATCGATGGTGCCCGACATCCACGCCGAGAAAACGCGCTTCTACGGCTCCTTCGTGGCCGACGGCGCGGTGCCGCTGCGTGACGGCGTGGCGCGCCTGCTCGACGAAGCGCTCGCCGCCGGCTGCAAGCTCGCGATCGCCAGCACCACCACCGCGGTCAACATCGATGCGCTGTTGCAGTCCACTTTCGGCACGCGCGGGCTCGACATGTTCAGCGCCATCGCCTGCGGTGATCGGGTGCGCGCGAAGAAACCGGCACCCGACATCTACCGGCTGGCCCTGCGGGCCCTCGAACTCTTGCCCGAGCACGCGATCGCATTCGAAGATTCGCCGAACGGCTTGCGCGCGGCCCACGCAGCCGGTTTACGCACCGTCGTCACGCCGAATTTTTGGACCGAAGGCGGTGACTTCTCAGTGGCCTCGCTGTTGCTGCCGAGCCTGGCCGAACTGCGCTTCGACGAGATCGAGCGATTGACGGCGAACGGTACGCCATGAGCCACCGCGAATAAACATTGCTTCAGGAGCACACCATGCCGACCGGCGGTAGAGCCACCCTCACCCAGTTCTTGATCGAGGAACGGCGCCGTGCACCCGGCGCCACCGGCGACCTCAACGCGCTGATCACCGACGTGTCGCTCGCGTGCAAGGCAATCTCGCGCAAGGTCGCCTACGGCGCACTCGGCGGTGTGTTGGGCGACGACCCGAGGGCGGCGGGCGCCCTCAACGTGCAAGGCGAACCCCAAAAACGCCTCGACGTCATCAGCAACGAGATTTTCCTGCGCGCCAACGAGTGGGGTGGGCACGTGGCGGGCATGGTCTCGGAAGAACTGAAGCATGCCTACACACTGCCCGCGAGGTACCCGCGCGGCAAGTACCTGCTGCTGTTCGACCCGCTCGACGGCTCGTCGAACATCGATGTCAACGTCGCGGTGGGCAGCATCTTTTCGATCGTGCGCGCTCCGACCCCAGGTGAAGACGCGCAGCCCGCCGACTACCTGCAACCCGGTGCGCAACAGGTGTGCGCCGGCTACGCGATCTACGGCCCCTCGACGATGCTGGTGCTGACGCTCGGCAAGGGCACGCATGCCTTCACGCTCGAGCCGATGCTCGGCGAGTGGGTGCTCAGCCATCCGAACCTGCAAATCTCGCCGAGGACGCACGAGTTCGCGATCAACGCGTCGAACAGCCGCTTCTGGGAGCCGGCGGTGAAGCGCTATGTCGACGAATGCCTCGCCGGCCAAACCGGCCCGCGCGGCGCCGACTTCAACATGCGCTGGATCGCCTCGCTGGTGGCCGAAACGCACCGCATCTTGATGCGCGGCGGCGTGTTCATGGACCCGCGCGACAGCAAAGACCCGGCCAAATCAGGCCGCCTTCGGCTGCTGTACGAAGCGAATCCGATTTCGTTTCTGATCGAGCAAGCGGGCGGGCGCGCGAGCGATGGCCGCAGGCGGCTGATGGAAGTGCAGCCCGACTCGCTGCACCAGCGCATCGGCTTCGTGTTCGGTTCGGCCGACGAGGTCGCGCGCATCGAGTCCTATCACCACGACGAACCGAAGGACACCTACACCTCGCCATTGTTCGGCAAGCGCGGGTTGTTCGCGCAGGTGGATTGAACG
>JANLUW010000087.1:0-19113 GCA_031363645.1 Rhizobacter sp.
CTCGACCCCGCGACCGTGCACGACACGCTCGGCGTACTGCTGAAGTACCAAGACGACATCGTCAAGCTGCAGAGCGGCGACATGGCGAAGTTGCTCGACGAATTGAAGGCGCGCGCCTTGATCGACTGACACTCGATTGAAACCGTGATCGCCGAAAACATCCTCCACTTCGCCCGCATCATGCGCACCGCCGGCATGGCGGTCGGCCCGGATCGGGTGTTGGCTGCGATCACTGCCGTCGAGTGTGTCGGCCTGAGCCGCCGCGTTGACGTTCACTCTGCGCTCGCTGCTGTGATGCTCGATCGGCATGAGCAGCAAATCCTGTTCGACGCCGCGTTCGACGCCTTCTGGCGCGACCCGAAGCTGCTCGAACAGCTGATGTATTTGCTGCTGCCCAAGATCAGCGGCCGCGGCGAAAAGGCAGCGCAGCCGCGCTCGAACCGGCTTGCCGAAGCACTCGCCGCGCCGAAACCGAAAGAGCCCGCCAACCCCGCGAACAACACCGCGCAGGAAGCGCTGACCTTCGACACCACCTTCACGTTCTCAGATCGCGAGCGCTTGCAGCAGGCCGATTTCGAGAGCATGACCACTGCCGAGTTCGCCCTCGCGAAGAAGCTCGCCGAACAGCTGCCGCTGCCCGTCGAGCCAGTGCGCCGCCGCCGCCACGAGCGCGTTGCGAACCGACAGCACGGCGGGCGGCTCGACCTGCGCAGCACGATGCAGGGCATGGCGCGCCAGCCGCACACCTTGTTACCGGCGTTCACGCGCCCGCGCTTCGAGCCGCCCACGCTGGTCGTGCTGCTCGACATCTCGGGCTCGATGGAGCGCTACGCGCGCTTGCTGTTGCACTACGTGCACGGCCTGACGCGGCGCTACCTCAAGGTCCACACGCTGACCTTTGGCACGCGACTGACCAACATCACGCGCAGCCTGCAGCACCGCGACCCCGATGTCGCGCTGCTGCAGGCCGACGCCCAAGTGCACGACTGGAAAGGCGGCACCCGCATCGCGACCTGCCTCGACGAATTCAACCGCACCTGGGCGCGTCGCCTGCTCGGTTCGAACGCGGCCGTGCTGCTGATGACCGACGGCCTCGACCGCGACGAGCACGGGGACCTCGCCCATGCCGCCGCACAGCTGCGCCGCAGGGCCCACAGAATCGTCTGGCTCAACCCGCTGCTGCGATTCGACGGCTTCGAGCCGCGCGCGGCCGGCGTGCGCGCGCTGCTGCCGAATGTCGATCGCTTCCTGCCGGTTCACAATCTGGCAAGCCTCGCCGACCTCGGCCGGGCCTTGCGCGCACCCACCGTGGCGCCCTCATCACTTCTGGCCTGAGCCCACACAAGAGCACACCATGGAACTCCAAGGCGAACGCGTCATCCCCGCTTCGGTCGACAAGACCTGGGCTTCATTGAACGACCCCGAGGTGCTCAAAGCCTGCATCGCTGGCTGCGAAACGCTGGAGCGAACCGGCGACGCCACGATGACCGCGGTCGTCGCGTTGAGGATCGGCCCCGTCAGCGCGCGCTTCAAAGGCAACCTCGCGATGACCAACATCGTTGCGCCCACGGGTTACACGATCAACTTCGACGGGCAGGGTGGCGTCGCCGGCTTCGGCAAGGGCTCGGCCGACGTGGCGCTGACCGCGCAGGGCGCGCAGCAAACGCTGCTCAAGTACACGGCCCGCGCGACCGTTGGCGGCAAAATGGCGCAGATCGGCTCGCGGCTGATCGACGCGACCGCCGCCAAGATCACCGAAGACTTTTTCAAGGCTTTCGAAGCGCACTTGCAAGCGAGCGTGGCGCCGGTCGACGGCGCACCTGTGGCCGTCGTGGCGCCATCGGCCGCACCCGACCGCGGCATTACCAAGCTCGCGTGGCTGATCGGTGCCGTGATCGTGCTGGCGATCGTCTATTTCGCGATCCGCTAGGAGCCGTTCGATGGACAGCCTCGACCTGCAAGTGCTCGCCCAGGCGCGCGACTGGTTCACCGCCGGCCACAAAGTTTGGCTCGTGACCGTGATCGAAACCTGGGGCTCGGCGCCGCGCCCGCCCGGCGCGTTGCTGTGCTTGCGTGGCGACGGCCTCGTGGCCGGTTCGGTCTCGGGTGGCTGTGTCGAAGACGACCTGATCGACCGGCTGCGTCATGGCGAGCGCGTCGCCACGCCGTCGCTGATCGCCTACGGCGTGACCAAGGAAGAGGCGGCGCGCTTCGGCCTGCCGTGCGGCGGCAACCTGCGGCTGGTGCAGGAGCCGCTGCAAAGCGTGGCGTGGATCGACGCCATCCTCACGCGCACCGCGCACCATGAACTCGTCGCACGCCGCATGACCTTGGCGACCGGTGCGGTCACGGTTGAGACCGCGTCGCGCGGCGACGTGTTCACGTTCGACGGCGAGCAACTCGTGGCCCTCTTCGGGCCGCGCTGGCGACTGCTGATCATCGGCGCCGGGCAACTCTCGCGCGCGGTCGCGCAGATGGCGCTCACGCTCGATTTCGAGGTCATCTGCTGCGACCCGCGCGACGAATACAACCTCACCTGGGACGTGCCTGGCACGACCTTCAGCAAGGCCATGCCCGACGACCTCGTACTCGAGTTGCAGCTCGACCCGCACAGCGCGGTCGTCGCCGTCACGCACGACCCGAAGCTCGATGATCTCGTGTTGCTCGAAGCGCTCAAGTCACCGGCCTTCTACATCGGCGCGCTCGGTTCGCGTGGCAACACCGCCAAGCGCCGCGAGCGACTGGAAATGTTCGATTTGACGCCAGCCGAGATCGATCGCCTGCACGGCCCGATCGGTCTTGACATCGGCGCGAAGACGCCCGCCGAAATCGCTGTCTCGATCGTCGCCGAAATCGTCGCCGTCAAGAACGGGATCGTGCTGACGCAGAAGAAAAAAGGTTCGGCAATGCCGGCGGTGCGTGCCGGAGCGCAGAGCGGGCGCTGACGGGCCCTGGCGAGCGATCGTGCGGGTCGGCGGGGTGCGCGCACGAGCGCGGCGCGCGTTCGACCGGAGCGTCAAAAAATAAAACTTCGGCTGATCGTGCTTGGGGCGTTGGCGATGGGGCGACCCACGGCTGCCACCCACGGCGGTTCTTCTCCGACTGGCCGTTGGCGCGCAGAAGCTGCTCGAACGCCAGCACCACTTGCGGCGGTTGCCGGGATGCGACCCGCACTACGGATCACTTGCGCTCGATCGATGTCGATCCAATTCGGGTGCAATCCATCGGCTGCGAGCGACCTGCTGCTCAAGCGCGCGACGACCCCGAAGGTGGCCAGTGGACACGGCGTCGCGGCAATTGCCAGGGTCATCAACCCGACATCACGAGAGCGGGCCTTTGGTATCAAAACATTCAATTTCAGTTTCACCGGTCTATCGCTTATGTCCCAGGAAAAATGCCCGCGCTTTCGCCCCGATGGAGAGCCGCAAAAATGACGTCGATCAATCGGCGCTGATTCAGTAAAACAATCCTGAGCAGTGACAAAGCTCAGCCTTCACCTTTCATCCGTTCGGGCTGAGCCTGTCGAAGCCAGCGCCGTAGGAGGGTTGCGCGTTCTGCCACAACACGAACAAGCTCGAGTCGGGCCCGAAGTACACCAGGGAGGTGGCGCGGCGCATGCCGCAAATGACGTATCCCATCGACAGCCATTGCAAGCAGCACTTCGATGGCACCGGCGTCACGTGCTGGACCTGCCATCGCGGTCGGGCGGTGCTGTCGGGCGACTGGTTCGCCCGACTGCCTTACACCGCTCAAGACCCTTTTCCCAGCGCACCGGCTGAGCTCGCGAGGCGGGGGGCCCGCAGGTCGGTTGCAAGACCTGTCACAAAGGCCCGTTCCAGCCGTTGTGCGGCGCAAGCATGTGAACGCCTGCCCGGAGCTCGCCGGCGTGATGCCGGAACGCCGTGTCGTGCAACCGGCGGCGCCGCTGGCCGTCAAGGCAGAAGTGAAGGCGGACGCGGTCTCGCGTTGAGCAACGCGGCGACCGCCCCCACTAAAGCTGGAACCCCATCCACAGCACCAGCCCCTCAGCGATGTCGGCGAACAGGCCGGCGCGCTTGGGTTTGAGGCCTGCGGCGCTCGCCTTCTCGTGCTCGAACCACGACGCGAACCGCGCGATCGCCTCGCGGTCGTGAAACGCCACCATCAGCTCGTAATTGAGAAACAGGCTGCGGCTGTCGAGGTTGGCCGAGCCGGCGAGCGCGAGCGTGTCGTCGATCACTGCGAGCTTGGCGTGCATCATGTGAGGCATGACCCAAAGATTGGCACCGGCCGATGCCAGCATGCGCAATGCCCGCCTGCGGGCAACGTCGGACACGAAGTGATTCGAGCGCGCCGGCAGCAGCAAATCGACCTGAACGCCGCGCCGCGCCGCGAGGCACAAGGCGGTCAGCAGCGCCGCATCGGGCACGAAGTAGGGCGTGACCAGCGCGATGCTGCGGCGCGCCCGGTAGGACGCGGTGACGAGCAGCGAGTAGACCGTGTCGTCGGCCTGATCGGGGCCCGAGGCGATCATCTGCGCGCTCTCGGTGCTCGCTGTGCCGCCCGTCGACCCTTCGATTTCGAGCTGCTGTTTGTGCCCGTTCGCGAAGGCCCAGTCGTGCTCGAACAAGGCGCTCGCCTGACGCACGAAAGCGCCGCGCAGGTCGAAGCTCAGGTCGCGCCACGGCGGATTGCCGGCACCGCCCTCGAAGTATTCGCTCGCGAGGTTGCGCCCGCCGCACCACAGCCGCTGCGTGTCGAAGCCGGCATCGGCGACGAGCAGCTTGCGGTGATCGCGCAGGTTGGTGCGGCCTTTCAGTGGTGAGTGCAGCGGCGGCACGAACAGCGTGAACTGCACGCCGGCCGCGCGCAGCGGCCGCAGGTTCGGGCGCCGGCTCATCAAGCTGCCCAGGCCGTCGAGCATCAGGCGCACGCGCACACCGGCGCGCGCTTTCGCGATCAAGCGGTCGATCAGGGCGTAACCGACGGCGTCGCGGCCGATGATGAACGTGCACAGGTCGATCGTGTGCTGAGCGCCGTCGATCGTCTGCCACAGCGCGTGCAGCGCTTTGCTGCCGTCGGCATGGATGCGCAGATCGTCGTAGGGCGCCGGCTGCGGCTGGCCGAGCGCGAGCGCCGTCTGGATCGCCCACGGGCCTTCGGCGTCTGTGGCCGGTGGCGCGAGCAAAGGCCGGTTGCGCGGCCGCGCCTGCTTGCGCGAGCCGAAGGTCAGGAACGCCGGCAGCGCGAGGTAGGGCATCAGCAAGATGAACAGCACCCAGGCGATCGCCGCGGTCGGGTGGCGGCGCTGCTGCAACACGTGCGCGGTGATGGCGTAGAGCATCACCGCGACGAACGTGACGAGGCCGTGAACGGTGAGCCAATAGGCGAGGGTCAGGCCGGGAAACATCGGCGCGACGTTACCGCATCCGCGGCAACGGGCGCCTCGGCGCGCAGCTCCCGATTCAGCGCTTGGCGACGCCTTGGCTCGCGACCAGCACCGGCTGCTCGCGGTACTGCACGGCGAATATCGCCTTCAGGTTGGCGATCTTCGGCAGGTCGTAGGTCGAGATGTAGCCCGACTCGGGGTGCAGCGTCGCGTAATCCTGGTGGTAGGTTTCGGCCGGGTAAAAGGCCGTCAGTGGCGTGACCTGCGTGACGACTTTCGAAGGGAAGACCTTGGCGGCGTCGAGTTGCGCGATGTAGCGGTCGACCGCCTGCTTTTGCGCTGCGTCGGTCGTGAAGATGGCCGAGCGGTACTGCGTGCCGCGGTCTGGAAACTGGCGGTTCAACTGCGTCGGGTCATGGGCCACCGAGAAGAAGATTTGCAGCAATTGCGCATACGACACCTGCTTCGGGTCGAACGTGATTTGCACCGCCTCGGCGTGGCCGGTCAGGCCCGTGCCGATCATCTCGTAGTGCGCCGTTGTCTGGCTGCCACCGCTGTAGCCCGAGACGGCGTTCAACACGCCCTTAGTGTGCTGGAACACTCCCTGCACACCCCAGAAGCAGCCGCCGGCGAAGACCGCAGTTTCTTGCGCGGCCCGGGGTTCCGCGGCGACCTCGCCCGCCAGTGGCGGGATCTTGACCGCGACCTCGGCCGCGGTCGAGGTTTGCGAGTGCAGCCCGGCAAAGCCGAGCAGGCCGAAGGCGGCGAGCGCCGTGAGCGCGGCGCTGATCTGGCGGCGGCGGGGCTGAAAGGGTGTCGGTGTCATGATGATGCTCCTTGGCGGATTGTCGAGTCCTGGAGAAGTCGGTCTCGGCGCGGGCGTCCTTACACCCTGCCGTCGGCAGGGGGCAAGCCCGGCAGGTCAGCGCGGCTTGCGTGGCGCCACGGTCGGCGCGGCGTCGGTCGGTGCTGCGGTGAAGAGCTTGGCGGCCCGGCCCTTCAATTCGAGCAGCTCGCTCGGCGTGACCGAGTAATTGCCCGAGGTCACGTCGACCTCGACGCGAAACTCCACGTCTTTTTTGCCGTTCGTCAGCAGCCCCGAGGTGAACTCGTAGTGCTCGTTCTCCGCCGGCAAGCCCGACAGCTCACTGTCGTAATCTTCGTACTCCACGCTGCGGATTTCGCCGCTCGCCAAGTCGAGCATGCCGGTCGATTCGATAACCGACTCCGAGAGCTCATCGAAAATCTTGATCGGCAACTTCAAATCCACGGTCGATTCCTTGGGAGCAGGGCGCTGTGCGCAGTCGACGATGTTAGGCGAGCGAGCGAATGTCGTCGTGCCTGGATCGTTTGACAGGCAACGATGCGCCCGCCATCGTGTGATACGATTTTCTATAAAATGCATCAATTGACGAAAATAGCTACCGCATGCGCACGACCCTGACGCTCGACGACGACGCTTTCGCGACCGCCAATGCATACGCCCGTGCGCGGGCCTTGAAGCTCGGCCAGGCGGTGTCGGAGCTGATACGGCGAGGCAGCGCCGACAAGCTGCCACTGAAGCAGGTCGACGGCGTGTGGCTGATCGACCTGCCGGCCGATGCAGCGCCGTTGACGTCGCGCCAAGTGCAGCCGTTGCTCGACGAATCGGCATGAGTCACCTGCTCGATGCCAACGCGCTCATCGCGTTGTGTTGGCCGACGCACGAGCACCACCCGCAAATGATGGCGTGGTTCAAGCAGCATGCGCGGCAGGGCTGGGCGACCACGGCGTTCACTCAGGCGGCGTTCGTTCGCATCGTCTCGCAGCAGGTGTTCGCGGGCCGCGCGATTGCTGTCGCCGAGGTCGCAGAACTGATGCTTCGAAATACCGCGCACCCGAAGCGCGCGCCGGCGCCGCTCGACTTCGGTTTTGCCGAGGTGATGGCCGCGTGCACCGGCGGCATCTTTGGCCATCGCCAGATCACCGATGCATGGCTGCTGACGGCGGCGGTGCGCGGCGGCATGAAGCTCGCCACCTTCGACTCCGGCATCGCGCAATTGCTGGCCAGCCCGCGTGAACGCGACAAACACCTGCTGCCGCTCGGTCTGGCGCGCGCCTGACCCGCGCAGCCTCGGCCCTCACACGTTGCTCGTCGCCCGCACCTCCTCGATCGAGGTGACGCCGGCGAGCACCTTGTCGATGCCGTCTTGCCGCAGCGTGCGCATGCCCTCTTTGAGCGCCTCGTGTTGCAGCGCCTCGGCCGGTGCGCGGGTCTGGATCAGGCGGCGGAGTTCGCGCGAGACGACCATCAGCTCGTGGATGCCGGCGCGGCCCTTGAAACCGGTGTCGTCGCACTCCCTGCAGCCGGGGCAGTGGTGCAGCATCAGGCGGCCGTCGCGGCTGCTGCGTTGGAGCCACCCGGCCACCACCGCATCGCGCGAGATCGGCGGCTCTTTGCCGAAGCCTTGCATGTAGTCGTTGAGCAGTTCGTCGGATTCTTCGGCCGTCGCGGCGCGCGTGGTGCGACAGTACGTGCAGAGCTTGCGCACCAGACGCTGTGCCAGCACCGCGATCAAAGAGTCGCCGAAGTTGAACGGGTCGAGCCCCATGTCGAGCAACCGCGTGACGGTCTCGGGCGCGCTGTTGGTGTGCAGCGTGCTCATCACGAGGTGGCCGGTGAGTGAGGCCTCGACGGCCATGCCGGCGGTTTCCTGGTCGCGGATTTCGCCGACCATGATCACGTCCGGGTCGGCGCGCAAAAACGCGCGCAGCGCTTTCGCGAAGGTCCAGTCGATCTTCGGGTTGACCTGCACCTGGCGCAACCCCGGTTGCGTGATTTCGATCGGGTCTTCGGCGGTCCAGATCTTGCGCTCGGGCACGTTGATGTGGCTGAGCGCGGAGTGCAGCGTGGTCGTCTTGCCCGAGCCGGTCGGGCCGACGCACAGCACCATGCCGTACGGACGCTCGACGGCGGTTTTCAGGCGCGCGAGGTTGTCGGCCGAGAGGCCGAGCCGGTCCAGCGGGATCGGCTTGGCCGAGCTCAACACGCGCATCACCACGTCTTCGAGACCATGATTGGTGGGGATAGTGGCCACGCGCAGTTCGAGCTTGTGCTGCGGCGAAAACTTCGCGAAGTTGATCTTGCCGTCTTGCGGTTTGCGGCGCTCGCTGATGTCGAGATCGCACATGATCTTTACGCGTGCGATCAGCGCATTGCGGTAGTTCGGCGGCAACTCCAGGTAGGTGCGCAGCACGCCGTCTTTGCGAAAGCGCACGCGGATCTTGTCTTTGCCTGGGTAGCTCTCGATGTGGATGTCGGAGGCGCCCTCTTTGTGCGCCTCGATGATCATGTTGTTGAGCAGCTTGACGAGCGAGTTGTCGGACTGCTCGATCGGCTTGTCGTCCTCGAAACCGGCGCGCTCGAACTGCTCTTTCTCGAGCGTCTCGACGAGTTTGTCGGTGTCGTTTAAATCGAAGTTCAGCGGGATCGCCGCGTCTTGCAACGTGGTCCGTTGGCTGTCGGCCGCGCCGATCTTTTCATAGGCGGCGTGCAGCACCGCCTCCAGCGAGCGGCTGTGCGCGAGCACTGGCACGACCTTCATCTGCGCGCTGAACTCGACCTCGTCGACCGCGTTGCGGCGCCGCGCCGGGTCGTCGAGCGCGATCACGAGGCGGCCGTCACGCACCAGCAGCGGCATCACCTTCAGGCGCACCGCGACCGCATAGCCGAGCTTGCGCAGCGCTTCGGCTTCGGCCGGGAAGGTGTCGATGTCGACCAGCGGGTAGCCCATCTTGCGGGCGAGCGCCACCTGCAAGTCTTCGCGCGACACGACCCCCATGCGCACCAGCAGTTCGCCGAGCGGCACGCTGCGGTCGCTCTGCTGTTGCGTGAGCGCCTCGTTCAACTGATCGTCGGTGACCATGCCGAGCGAGCGCAGCGCCTCGCCGATGCGCACCATTGGCATCTTCGCCTGGCGCTCGATCGCCTCCAACAGCTGTATCGGCGTGACCACCTGGCGCGTGACCAGCACATCGCCGAGCTTGCGTTCGCGCAGCTGCTGCTGCTCGCCGACCGCGTGCTCGATCTGCGCCGGTGTGGCGCTGTTTTGCGCCACCAGCAACTCGCCGATGCGCGAGCCGATCTCGAAATGGCTGTAGGCAGCGCGGGGCACGAAGCAGCGCGTCACGCTGCCGTCGTGCTCCGATGCGGTGGCTGCATCGGTCACGTTGACCGGCGGGAACAAAAACAAGCCGAACTCGTTTTCGACATGCCCGATCGTTTGGCCCGAGAGCTGCGCGCCGCCCGTCAGCGTCAGTTGATAGCCCGAATGCGCGCGGTGGCTGAGCAGATCGGCGTGAAGCTCGCCGTGAGCGAGCGCGAGCGGCTTGACCGGTGTGGTCAGCGTCAGCGACCGAAACTGTTCGAAGCGCAGCGGCAATGTCGTGCGCGACGGCGGCAGCTGAACGTGCGCCACGCCTTCTTCGGGCACGAAGAAAGTGAGCCGGCCATTCGTGTGCTTGTCGTTCAGGCCGATGATCTCGCACGGCATCGGGTCGGTTTGCGGCGTGGCGACGGGGTAGCTCGCATACGGCGGCGTCGGCCAGCAAAAAACCTCGCGGCTGAGCTTGTCGGCGAACTCGGTGCGCGGGCCGATGGGCACGGCGGCCACGTTCGGCGCAGCGCGCTTGCGGGGTTTTGCGGCAGGCGCTGCCTCCAGGGTCAGATTCCAATCCAGCGGTGTCGACATGTCTGCCATTGCGGCCGTCCTCTCTTTTTTTGGGTGGGCCGTTGGCTGCCGGATGGGCAGGCACGGGTCGGCCCTCCTTCACACGGCCATGCTCGCCCGCTTCGGCCCACGGCGATGCACCGAATTGAGGGACGGCGAGCCGCCATTTCGCGACTTTGGCGAGGTGGCGCCGTAGCATGCGGCCACCGATTCAGTGACCAGTCGCCATTGAAACGACACCATGAACCTCAGATTTGTCGAAGCGTTCTATTGGGTCGCCACGCTCAAGAGCGTGACCCGCGCGGCCGAGAAGTTGAGCCTGACGCAATCGGCGATGTCGAGTCGCATCGCCGCGCTCGACGACGAGCTCGGCGTGATGCTGCTCGACCGGCGCGAGCGCCAGTTCCGCCTGACCATTCCCGGCATGCGCTTCTTCGTGCATGCGCAACGGCTGCTCGAGTTGCAGCGTGAGATCAAGAGCGAGATGGGCACCGGCGCAACCCAGGCCGTGCCGTTGAGGCTGGGTGCGATCGAGTCGGTGTTGCACTCGTGGCTGATCCCGTGGATCGAGGCGCTGCGCGTCGAGCGGCCCGAGCTCGAACTCGAGCTCACGGTCGAGACCACGCCGCTGCTGCTCGAGCAAATGAAGCGCGGCACGCTCGACCTCGCTTTCGCGGCGCTGCCCTCCGCTGCCGAGGGCGTGCGCACGCGCGCGCTGCCGCCGATGGAGATGGTCTTCATCGGCAGCTCGCGCGTTCACAAGCGGGCGCGCTGCACGCTCGCGGCGTTGGCCGACTCCGACTTCCTGACCTTTCAGCGCGGTTCGCAGCCGCACGTGGCGCTGCTCGATCTATTTCGCCAGGCCAAGCTCGAACCGAAGCGCGTGCACGCGGTCTCGTCGATCTCGGCGATGACGCAACTCGCCGAGGGCGGCTTCGGTGTCGCCACACTGCCGCGCAGCGCGGCACGGCGCTTGCTGCTCAACCGCGAGTTGCGGCTGCTGGCCACCGAACCCGGCTTGCTGCCGCTGCCAGTGTTCGCGAGCTACCGCGCCGACGCCGCTGCGTATTCGGTCGAGGCGATCGTGCGCTAGGCGCTCGCCTACATCGCCGAGACCGAACCGGCGGCGCCCAAAGCGCCGCGGCGGCGTGCGGGCAAACCCGAAGTGAAGACGTCGAAGCCTGCGTCGTCACCAAAACTAACATCGAAAAAATCGATAACGAAAGCGAAATAATATTTGTTTGATCTCACTCACCACAAGCCAACACAATCGCCCAGCGCGTTTTGCCGAGCTTTCATCTTCAACAGGAGCGTTCCGATGACCACCCCGATTTCGAGATTCAAACTGACAATCGCAAGCAGTGCTTTGTGGCTCGTGGTTTCGGCCCAGGCGCAGACCGAAGTGAAGATCGGTGTGATCTACCCGCTGACCGGCGCGGCCGCGTCGAGCGGTGCCGAAATGAAAAACGCGCTCGAACTCGCGGCCGACATCATCAACAACGGCGCGAAGGGCATCCCCGAGCTGCCGTTCTCGGCGGGCGGCGGCTTGCCCGGACTCAAGGGCGCAAAGATCAAGTTGGTGTTCGCCGATCACCAGGGCAACCCGCAGACCGGCGCGAGCGAAGCCGAGCGGCTGATCAGCCAGGAGGGCGTGGTCGCGATCGTCGGCGCCTACAACAGCAACGTCACCGCCACCGCGAGCCAGATCGCCGAGCGCTACAAGGTGCCATTCCTGAACCCGGAATCGTCGTCGGCATCGTTGACGGCGCGCGGCTTCAAGTACTTCTTCCGCACCACCGCGCACGACGACCTGTTCGTGCGCAACGCCTTCGACTTCATGAAAGAGTTCGAAGCCAAGCGCGGCATCAAGGTCGGGCCGATCGCGTCGTTCAACGAGAACACCTTGTGGGGCACCGAGACCACCAAGCTGCAGGCCACGTTGGCACCGGCGAGCGGCTTCAACCTCGTCAAGCAGATCACCTACCCGGCCAAGAGCACGCAGCTCACCTCCGAAGTGCAAACGCTGAAGGCGGCGGCGCCGAAGGTCGTGCTGCAGTCGTCGTACCTCGGTGACGCGCTGCTTTCGATGAAGACCTACAAGGAGCTCGGGTTCATGCCCGACATGATCCTTGCGAACAACGCCGGCTTCACCGACACCGAATTCATCAAGACGCTCGGCAAGGATGCCGACTACGTCATCACGCGCGAAGTCTGGGCGCTCGATCTGGCGACGAGGAACCCGCTGATCAAGCAGGTCAACGACCTGTTCCGCAGCAAGTACGGCACCGACTTCACCGGCAACTCGTCACGCACCTTCACGGGCCTGATGGTGATGGCCGATGCGATCAACCGCGCCGGCTCGACCGAGCCCGACGCGATCCGCAAGGCGCTCGCCGCGACCGACATTCCGGCCGCCAAACTGATCATGCCGTGGAAGGGCGTGAAGTTCGACGAGAACGGCCAAAACCTGCTCGGCTCGGGCATCCTGGTGCAGATCGAGGGCGGCAAGTACCACACGGTGTGGCCGTTCAACCTCGCCTCGCGCGAGATCGTTTGGCCGATGCCGACTTGGGACAAGCGCAAGTAAGCCTCGACTCGAAGCAACGAGCTGCGAGCACCGCATGACCGCCGACATCTTCTTGCAGACGCTCGCCTCCGGCATCCTGATCGGGCTGATGTACGCCCTCGTGGCGATCGGCCTGACGATGATTTTCGGCGTGATGGACGTCGTGAACTTCGCCCACGGTGAATTCATGATGCTCGGCATGTACTCCAGCTTCTGGCTGTTCTCGCTCTACGCGCTCGACCCGATGCTGACGCTGCCGCTCACCGTGCTGATGCTGTTCGCGCTCGGCGTGCTGCTCTACAAACTCGTGATCCGCCGCATCATCAACGCGCCGATGGTCAGCCAGATCTTCACGACCTTCGGCTTGATGATTCTGCTGCGCGGCGTCGCGCAATTTTTGTGGAAACCCGACTTCCGCTCGATCGAGAACTCGTGGGTCGCCGGCACCGTGAAGCTCGGCGCGTTCCAGCTCGGCCGGCCGCAGATCGTGGCCGGCATCGGTGCGGTGCTGGTCACGCTCGCGGTACATCAGTTCCTGCATCGCACCAAGTGGGGCGCGGCGTTGGAGGCGACCGCGGCCGACAAGGAAGCCGCGCAGCTGATGGGCATCGATTCGCACAAGTTGTTCGCGCTCGCCTGGGGCATCGGCGCGGCTTGCGCCGGTGCGGCCGGCGTGCTGCTGTCGACCTTCTTTCCGATCTTTCCCGAGGTCGGCGCGAACTTCATCCTGCTCGCTTTCGTGGTCGTCAACCTCGGCGGTTTCGGCAGCATCACCGGCGCCTTCTGGGCCGGCATCATGGTCGGCGTGATCGAAGTGATGGGCGGGCTCTTGCTCGGGCCGCAGTACAAGACGGCGGTCGTGCTGGTCGTGTTTCTCGCGGTGCTGATGTTCAGGCCGCAAGGCTTGCTGGGCAAGGCATGAAGACCACGCGCTCATCCGTCGTCATCGGCGCGGCGCTCGCGCTGGTCATAGCCTTGCTCGCGCCGCTGTTCGTCACGAACGCCTCGCACCTCAACCTGCTGATCCTGGTGCTGATGGCCGCTCAGCTCGGCGTCGCGTGGAACCTGCTCGGCGGCTACGCGGGGCAGGTCTCGCTCGGTCATGCGGCGTTTTACGGTATCGGTGCCTACACCTCGACCTTGCTGCTGCTCAACTTCGGCATCAACCCGTGGCTCGGCATGCTGGCCGGCGGCGGGGTCGCCGCGCTGCTCAGCCTCGGGTTCGGCTGGTCGTGCTTTCGGCTGAAAGGGCACTACTTCGCGATGGCGACGATCGCGGTCGCCGAGATCGTGCAGATCGTGTTCACCAACTGGGAGTACGGCGGGGCGGCCGTCGGCCTCACGGTGCCGATGACGCACGAAGGCTGGGGCTGGCTGGTGTTCGCAGCGAAGCTGCCGTACTACTGGCTCGCGCTCGGCCTGCTGGTGGTGACACTGGCTGCAACCGCCTGGGTCGAGCGCAGCCACATCGGCTACTACCTTCGCGCCATCAAGGACGAGCCGGATGCCGCGCGCAGCATTGGCATCGACATCGCGCGCTACAAGCAAATCGCGCTGTCGCTGAGCGCCTTCTTCACCGCGCTCGGCGGCAGCCTCTACGCGCAGAAAGAGCTCTACATCGACCCGGGCTCGGTGCTCTCGACGGCGCTGTCGATCAAGGTGGCGCTGGTCGCAATCCTGGGCGGCATCGGCACGCTGTTCGGGCCGGTGCTCGGCGCTGTCGTGCTGACGACGATCGAGGAGCTCACGCGTGCCTTCTTCGGTGGCACCGGCCGCGGCACCGACACCATCATCTACGCCGCGTTGATCATCGCGATCGCGGTGTTCTACCCGAGCGGGCTGATCGGCTGGTGGCGCGGCTGGTCGGGCAAGCGTCGCGCGCGCAAGGACGCGGCCGCGCGCGATCCGCAAGAAGTGCTGCGATGAGCTTGCTCGAACTGCATTCGATCAGCAAACGCTTCGGCGGTTTGGTCGCGAACCAGGATGTTTCGTTCACCGTCGATGCGGCGCAGATCGTCGGCCTGATCGGCCCGAACGGCGCGGGCAAGACGACCACCTTCAACTGCGTCGCCGGCTACTACACGCCGAGCGCGGGCCACATCACGTTGGGCGGCGAAACGATCTCGGGCCTCTCGCCCGAGGCTTGCGCGCGCGCCGGCGTCGCCCGCACTTTTCAGGTCGCGCGCACCTTCACGAGCATGACCGCAGGCGACAACGTGTTGACGGCCGCTCTGCTGCGGCATAAGCGCGTCGGCATGGCGCGAGACGCTGCGCTCGAGTGGCTCGCGTTCGTCGGCCTGGAGCGCCTCGCCGAGCGGCCCGCGGGCAGCCTGACGATCAGCGAACAGCGCCGCATGGCCGTGGCCCGTGCGCTCGCGACCGAACCCAAGGTGCTGATGATGGACGAGGTGATGGCCGGCCTGAACCCGACCGAGGTGCGCGAGATGGTCGCCGTGGTGCTGAAGATCCGCGCGCGCGGCATCGCCTGCCTGGTCGTCGAGCATGTGCTCGAAGGCATCATGCCGATCGCCGACAAGATCATCGTGCTCGAGCGCGGCATGAAGATCGCCGATGGGCCGCCGGCCGAGGTGTCGAACGACCCGGCTGTCATCTCGGCGTATCTGGGAGACGAGTGATGGCCGCAGTGCAACTCGAAGTCACCGACCTGCACGTCAGCTATGACGGCGTGCCGGCGTTGAACGGCGTGAGCCTGAAGGTCGAGGCGGGTCAGATCGTCGCGCTCGTCGGCGGCAACGGCAATGGCAAGTCGACCACCTTGCGCGCCATCGCCGGCTTGAACAAGGCCGATGTCGGTGAAGTGCGTTTGGACGGCAAGGGGCTCAACGCCATCGCTGCGCACGACCGCGTGCCGATGGGCCTTTCGCTCGTGCCCGAAGGCCGGCGCCTGTTTCCACGGCTCACGGTGCGGCGCAACCTTGAACTCGGCGCGTTCACGCGTGTGAGCAAAGACGAGGTCGTGTCCAGCATCGACGAAATGCTCGCGCTGTTCCCGATCCTTGCCGAGCGCGCCACGCAGCTCGCCGGCACGATGAGCGGCGGCGAGCAGCAGATGCTGGCGATCGCGCGCGGGCTGATGGCCAAGCCGCGCCTTCTGATGCTCGACGAACCCTCGTGGGGCATCGCGCCGAAGTTCGTCACCAAGGTGCTCGATGTGATCCAGCGCGTCAACGCCACCGGCGTCGCGATCCTGCTGGTCGAGCAGAACCTGCACAAGGCGCTCGGCATCGCGCACCACGGCTATGTGATCCAGACCGGTCGCATCGTGATGGAAGGCGACGCGCAGGCGCTGCTGCACGACGAGTCGGTCAAGAAGGCCTATCTGGGCTTGTGAACTCTGCGCGGCCGGCCCGGTCGCCGCATCGATGAACGGAGACTTCCGATGAACCAGCTTCTCACTTTCGATTCGCCCGCCGAATTGCGCCGCGCCGCGCGCACCGGCGAGTTCAAACGCGACACCGCCGGCCAGGCGCCGGGCCGCATCCAGGCCAACCTGATGATCGTGCCGAAGGCGCAGGCTTTCGACTTCCTGCTGTTCTGCCAGCGCAACCCCAAGCCCTGCCCACTGGTCGAAGTGCTCGCGCCCGGTGTGGTCGAGCCGCTGTGCGCGCCAGGCGCGAGCATCGCGACCGATGTGCCGGGCTACCGCGTCTACCGCGAAGGTGAGTTGGTCGAGGAGCGAGACGAGGTCGCGAGCCTGTGGCGCGACGACCTGGTCGGTTTTCTGATCGGCTGCAGCTTCTCGTTCGAGTCGGCGGTGCAAGCCGCCGGCGTGCGTCTAAGGCACATCGACCAGCGCCGCAACGTCGCGATGTACCGCACGAACATCGAGTGCACGCCGGCCGGCATCTTCAGCGGCGAGATGGTCGTCAGCATGCGGCCGATCAAGGGCCGCGACGTGGCGCGGGTCGTCGAGATCTCGGCTCGACTGCCGATCGCGCACGGCGCGCCGGTGCACGTGGGCAACCCGGCAGCGCTCGGCATCGCCGACATCGCGCGGCCCGAGTACGGTGACCCGGTCGAAATCATGGACGACGAGCTGCCGGTGTTCTGGGCCTGTGGCGTCACACCGCAATGGGTCGCGCAACGCAGCAAGCTGGCGTTCTGCATCACGCATGCGCCCGGCAAGATGTTCGTGACCGACCTCGAAGGCTGACCATGACCTCCATTGCCCGACCCGCCTCGCAACCCACAACGCCCAAGCGCTGGCAGTTCTGGATCGACCGCGGCGGCACCTTCACCGACGTAGTCGGCAAGCGGCCCGATGGTTCGCTCGTCACGCACAAGCTGCTGTCCGAGAACCCGGAGCAATACCGCGACGCGGCGGTCGCCGGCATCCGCCATCTGCTGGAATTGAAGCCGGGCGAAGCGGTCACGTCGGAGCTTGTCGAGTGCGTGAAGATGGGCACGACGGTCGCGACCAACGCGCTGCTCGAACGCAAGGGCGAGCCGACGCTGCTGGTCACGACGAGAGGCTTTCGCGATGCGCTGCGCATCGGCTACCAGGAACGCCCGCGCATTTTCGATCGGCACATCGTGCTGCCGGAGCTGCTCTACACGCGCGTGATCGAAGCCATCGAACGCGTCGGCGCGCACGGCGAGGTGGTGGTCCCGCTCGACGAGTTGCACCTGCGCGAGCGCTTGTGGGCCGCGTTCGATGCTGGCCTGCGCAGCGTCGCGATCGTCTTCATGCACGGCTACCGTTACCCCGACCACGAGCTCGCGGCGCAGCGGCTCGCGGTGGAGGCGGGTTTCACGCAGGTCAGCGTCTCGCACCATGTCAGCCCGTTGATGAAGCTTGTGGGTCGTGGAGACACCACGGTGGTCGATGCGTACCTCTCGCCGATCCTGCGGCGGTATGTCGAGCAGGTCGCGGGCGAGATGCCGGGCGTGAAGCTGTTCTTCATGCAGTCGAGCGGTGGCCTTGCCGATGCGCATGCGTTTCAGGGAAAAGACGCGATTTTGTCCGGCCCGGCGGGTGGGATTGTCGGCATGGTGCGGACGGCGCAACTGGCGGCCGACGATCTCGGCACGTGGAATGACAACGAACACACGCGTGTTCGGGTCATCGGATTCGACATGGGCGGCACCTCGACCGACGTGAGCCACTTCGCTGGCGAATTCGAGCGCGCGTTCGAGACGCAGGTGGCCGGCGTGCGCATGCGCGCGCCGATGATGAGCATCCACACGGTCGCGGCAGGTGGCGGCTCGATCCTGTCGTTCGACGGCGCGCGCTTTCGCGCCGGGCCGCGAAGCGCAGGCGCGAACCCGGGGCCGGCTTGCTACCGACGCGGCGGCCCGCTCGCGGTCACCGATGCCAACGTGATGCTGGGCAAGATCCAGCCGGCGTATTTTCCGAAGGTGTTCGGGCCGCAGGCGAACGAGTCGTTGGATGCGCAAGTGGTCATTGAAAAATTCACTGCGATGGCCGCCGAGATCGAATCGGCCACCGGCGTCGAACGCTCGCCCGAAGAAGTCGCCGAGGGCTTCGTCGACATCGCGGTCGGTGCGATGGCCAATGCGATCAAGAAAATCTCGGTCGCGCGCGGCTACGACGTAACGCGCTACGCGCTGCAATGCTTCGGCGGTGCGGGCGGCCAGCACGCGTGTCGCGTGGCCGATGCGCTCGGCATGAGCCGCGTGTTCGCGCACCCGCTCGGCGGCGTGCTCTCGGCCTATGGCATGGGCCTGGCCGATCAGAGCGTGATGCGCGAGGCCTCCATCGAGCTCGTGCTCGATTCCAACCCTGAGCAACCGCTGATGTCCGCGCTCGACACCGTGACGGCGCGCGTCGATTCGCTCGCACAGGAAGCCGCCAACGAGCTCACGCGCCAAGGCGTCAGCGGTGGCCGGGTTCACGTGCACAAACGCGTGCACGTGCGCTACGAGGGAACGGATTCGGCACTCGTCGTGCCGTTCGGCAGCGTTGCCGAAATTCAGGCCGCGTTCGAGGGCGCGTACCGCCAGCGGTTCGCGTTCCTGATGAGCGAGCGACGGTTGATCGTCGAGGCCGTGTCGGTCGAAGCGATCGGCGAGGGCGATGCGCCGGTCGAGCCGCGGCATGCCGTGAGTGCCACCGGCGCAGCGCCCTCGGCCGCGACCGTGCGCCTGTTCAGTGGCGGCCGCTGGTGGAACGCTGCGCTCGTCGTGCGCGAGGATGCGCGCCCGGGGCATGTGATCGACGGCCCGGCCATCATCGCCGAGCAGAACGCGACGACCGTCGTCGAGCCCGGCTGGCGCGCGCGTGTGACCGCGCTCGACCACCTCGTGCTCGACCGCGTGCAGCCGCGCGAGCGGCAAAGCGCGATCGGCACCACGGTCGACCCGGTGATGCTCGAAGTCTTCAACAACCTGTTCATGAACATCGCCGAGCAGATGGGGTTGCAACTTCAGAACACCGCCTACTCAGTCAACATCAAAGAGCGGCTCGATTTTTCATGCGCGCTGTTCGA
>JANLUW010000111.1:0-3486 GCA_031363645.1 Rhizobacter sp.
TAGTGTGGCGAAGCCTTCGATTCGGTCAGTACCGCAATCCGTTCGAGCCGCTTTGCCGGCGTTTCGACGCTGCGCGAGCCCGATTCGGGCGTTCCGGGCGCACTCATCCTTGCAATCCCATCAATTGCCGTCGCGCCATCCACAGGTTGCTCAGCGCGAACAGCGTCACGATCTGCGCGGTGTTCTTCTTCAAGCCCCGGTAGCGCACCTTCGTGAACCCGAACTGCCTCTTGAGCACTCCGAACGGATGCTCGACTCTGGCCCGGATGCTGGCCTTCATCTTCTCCACCCGCTCGGCCACGAAGTCGGGCTCGATGAACGGGCTGAGCAACCTGCGTTTGCCCGGGCGCATGGCCACATGCCACGTCGGGCCTTGCGCCTCGGGTCGTTTATGAACGCCCTGGTAGCCGGCATCGCCGAACGCCGCTTCTTCGTCACCGTGCAGCAGCGCCCCGGCCATGTTGAGATCGTTGACGTTGGCCGCCGTGCCCGCCACGGTGTGCACCAAGCCCGACCGAGCGTCCACGCCGATGTGCGCCTTCATCCCGAAGTACCAGTTGTTGCCCTTCTTCGTCTGCTTCATCTCCGGGTCGCGTTCACCCTCGGCGTTCTTGGTCGAGCTCGGCGCGAAGATCAGCGTGGCATCGACCGCCGTCCCGGTGCGCATGAGCAGGCCCTTAACGCTCAGCAGGTCGTTGACGACGCGCAGCATGTCCACCGCCAAGTCGTGCCGCTCCAGCAGATGGCCAAACCGAAGGATGGTGGTCTCGTCGTGCAGCGCC
This sequence comes from Rhizobacter sp., assembly GCA_031363645.1. Classification (GTDB taxonomy): domain Bacteria; phylum Pseudomonadota; class Gammaproteobacteria; order Burkholderiales; family Burkholderiaceae_C; genus LMDS01. The sequence continues at coordinate 783 of JANLUW010000111.1, forward strand.
TCTTCCATCGCCGGGTCCGACAGGCCGAACCATTGTTGAAGGTAGTGAATGCGCAACATCGTCGCGACTGCGAAGGGCGGACGACCGGTCTTCGCGCGCGGGCAATGCGACTCGACGATCTGCACCAGCCAATCCCAAGGAACCACGCGTTCCATCTCGTCCAGAAACTGGCGCTTGCGCGTCTTCTTGGTCGACAAGTTCAGCCCGAGTCCGAGTTGCTTCATGGGGTTCTTCCGGTTGCCGCTCATGGACTCAACTCATGCAAACTGCGAGCCTGTTTTGCATACTTTCGCTAGGCCAATGACGCACGCGACAAGCCGTCCCGAACACTACCGCTCTGCTGCGCTTCAAGGGGGCGACTCCTGCGGCGCATTGACGGGCGCCGGCGAGCGCAGCGCAATCGTCTGGCTATACGGGTGTGGCGACAACGAGATGCTCGGAAAGAAACCAAACTTGAAGTTCGTTGGTGCGCACCACTTGGCTCACCAGCAGGTCGTTGCTGCCCGAATCGCCAGCATCATCAACGGTCTCGGCCTTCTCGCGTGCCAGCTTCAAAATCATCGTGTGCGCATCGATCAAACGCGACAGCTGCACCGATGCAGGTTCTCGTCCACGCGGTGGTCGAGGAATCCGAGTCTCCTCTGCGACGTCGGCTGCCATGGCGAGCGACACACCTCCGAGTGTCTGAATCCGTTCCGCGATCGCATCGACGAGTTCGACCTGGGCCTCATAGTGCTTGTCGTACATGAGGTGCAGCTGATTGAAGGTTGGACCGACGACCTGCCAGTGATGCTTCTTGTACATGTCGCGCAGCGTGATCGAGTCTGCAAGCACCTGGTTCAACGCCGCCACACTTTCCTTGACGGCCTTCTCGGGCATGCCATGCGGCATGGGGACGATGTCGCCATAGCGCTGCGTCTCGCGCGAGCCCGTTGCGTTTTGCTGGTGGAGTTTCGGTTCGACGGCCGCGTGCAGGTCATCGACCTGCTTCAAGGGGGTCTGCGTCGATTTGGGAGCGGGTCGATTTGTTGCCATGTCACATTTCCTCGAAGGTTTGCTGGATCGGAGGGACTCGAATGTCCGCTGATCATGATGATTCGGACAACCCGCTCCGTTGGTCGGACGCGAGATCGTCAGCATGTAGGCACTTCACCCTCCGTGAGCAGGCGCGACCTTCGTTCGGCGCGAGTTCGAACCAGGGACAAACCGTGCGACGGTCGACGCGCCTGGGGCTGGTCCACAGAAGAAGCCACGCTCCATACAAGCGATGCTTTGCGTCCCGTTATCGACTGGTCAGAAAGCGCTCGGCCGTTCGCAACGAAAGCGCCATGATGGTCAACGCCGGATTGGCGACGAGTGCGCTCGGGAAAACCGAGTTGTCGCAAATCCACAGGTTGTCGGTGTCGAAGCTTCGACCTTCCGCGTCGACCACGGCGAACTCCCGTTCGGTGCCCATGCGGCAAGTACCGATGGTGTGTGCCGTGCGCGGCAGCAGCATGGTTTCGGTTGCGCCCGCCGCCTCGACGATCCGGCGCATCAGCTTCGTCGCATGCCGTTCGATGGCCTGTTCGTTGGCGCCGGCACCGAAGCTGACGATCGCCTTCGGGATGCCGACAACGTCGAGCTCGCCCGACAGCGCCAGCCGGTTGCCTTCGGACGGCAGGCACTCGGCGTTGATGCCGACGCCGGCCATAAAGCGGTAGCCGTCGACCGCGTCGATCAGTGCCTTGCCCCACAGTCCGGCGCTGCGTGCCATCGATGTCGCCAGCGTCGCAGGCATGACGCCCAGGCTCTGGATCAGGTAGCCGCCCGCGAAATCGGCATCCGCAGGGCGCAAGGTGTCTTCGGTGATGAGCGACGACGGATAGCCACGGTGCCCGCGCATCTCGGCGTCGAAACGGCCCCAGACCTGGGTCGCGCCGTGTGCCATGAAGTTTTGGCCGACTTGCCCGCTCCCGTTGGCGAGGCCCGTGTGCAGCAGCAGCCGTGGCGTCTCGACACCGCCGGCGCACACGAACAGCGCCGCGCAGCGTTGCCGCCGGTCGATGCCGCGGTGCCGGTAGACGACGCCGGTCACCCGGCCATTGGCATCGCGCTCGATCCCGTGGACCATGCACTCGGCACGGATCTCGGCACCATGGGCGACCGCCAGCGGCAGGTAGGTGGTGTCCATGCTCGTCTTCGCGGCATTGCGACAGCCCTGGTGGCAGGAACCGCAATTCACGCAGGCCTGGCGCAGGCCGCCGCCCTCCTGCTGCCAATCGCGCGAGACGAGCGCGGCCGGTGCGTCGGCCGTTCGGACACCGAGCGCCGCGCATCCGCGGGCCATCATGTCCGCCGAGGCATTGCGCTTCGCCGGTGGCAACGGGTAGCTGCGTTCGGGATCCCAGGGGTACGCAGACGGGCCGGAGACGCCGATGAAGCGCTCGACCCGTTTGATGTAGTCCATGAGTTCGGCATGGGCGATCGGCCAGTCGTGCCCCATGCCGGTCAGGGTTCGCAACCGCAGGTCGCGCGGATCGGGTCGCGGCGTAAAGGCGCCCCAGTGCAGGGTCGAACCTCCCACGCCGGTGCCACTGTTGTTCGGGCCGAAGGCCGTCGGCGTGGCGCCGCCGCTCAGGCGTTCCTCCATCCAGTTGATGTCCGTGCCCTCGGTCTCGTCGGGTGTGTGTTCGGCCGGGGACCAGTTGCGCCCGGCCTCCAG